>JBKJXT010000366.1:0-6586 GCA_046716205.1 Actinomycetota bacterium | reverse complement strand
CCCCAGTAGGACGGCAAGTCCCACCATCGCACGCGTGCGACCGCGCATCTCGGCGCGCGCGCGTATCCAGACCGCGTTCATCTACTCGGCCCTCAACACGATCGCCGGACGCGTTCGAGCGGCCGCGCGCCCCGGCAGCGCCGCGATCAGGTTCGCCAGGACGAGCGCAACCGGCAGTGCGATCGCGATCGCGGCCGTCGGGATCGCGGACTCGACGATGACGCCTTGGCCGCGGGCGAACGCCGCCCATGCCCACCGGCCGGCGACGATGCCGACGGGGATGCCGATGATCGCGGCGGTCAGGGTCACGACGCTTGCTTGCACGGCGATCGCTGCACGCGCCTGCCCGCTGCTGAAGCCGAGGGTCTTGAGGATCGCCATGTCCCGACGGCGGCGCCGGATCGCAGTGATCAATGAGTGTGCGAGCGCGCCGGCAGCGATCAGTCCGAGCAATCCCGCGACGACCAGCGGCAGGTTGCGCACGCGGCCGAAACTCACGAGGTCCTGCGGCGTCCCCACCGGTGGCAGGTAGATGTCGTCCTCGGGAAGCTCGAAGCGGGCGCGCAAAGCGGCAACGACGCTCTTCGCCTCGGTACCCGGTGCGAGTCGAAGGTAGATCCGGCTCAGCTTCGCCTCCGGGGACCCCGGCGCAACGCCGGCGGCCCGCAGGAGAGCTTCGGCCGACAGCCACGCCGCGTCGCCGATCGCACTGACATCGCTCTCGGTTGGGATCACGCCACGACCAACCACCGTCGCGGTGAACTCACCGACCTCGGGCAGTGTGAACGCGAGGCGATCGCCCAGCTCGACGCTCAGGCGCCGCATCGTCGCCGTGCCGAGCGCCGCCTCCAGATCGGCTGCGTCTGCGGACGGAGCCCGTCCTTCGAGGATCGGCGGTGCGACGCTTCCCGTCACCGGATCAAGTACGACCGTCTCAACCTCCTCGTCCCCCACGAGCATGGTGACATCGAACCCGAGCCCCGTCGACAGCTCCTCGACTCCCCCGATATCGAGGATGTCGTCGGCGTGCGCGCCCAGATCGAAGCTCTCGCTCTCGATCGAGACGTCCCATGGAACCCCGTACAGCCGCGGCGTTCCGACGAGGCGGTTGAGACTCGCGCCGAAGGACAATGAAGCGACCAGCGCCCCGATGCCGATCACGACCGTCGCGATCGTGGTGCGCACCGGGACGGCCGTGCGCCCGCTCCCGGGTTCAAGTGCCAGTCGCAGACCGACCGACGGCGCCGGCGCCAGGCCCGTGCGCGCCGTCGCCCGGGCGATGAAAGAAGTGCGTGCCGGTTCCCCGTGGGTCCGCGCGAGTGTCGCCGCTCGGAACGCGGGCCAGACCGCAACCAGTGCGGAGCCGAGGATGATCACCCCGATCCCGGTCGCTATCGCCGCCGCATCGAACGCGAGACCCGGAGCGGGTTCTGCGATACGCGCGAGCCCGATCGGCGTCGATGCGGAAAGCGCGATCGCGACGGGGACGGACAGCGCCGCACCGGCGGCGGATATGGCGACCACCCGCAGGATCGCGGCGCCGACGAGTGCACGCCGTGACATCCCTAGCGCAGCCAGCGCAAGATGGTCGTCCGCCCCGGCGGCGAGCTCGCGTGAGATCAGCTGCGAGATGATGAGAACGAGCGCGAGTCCTGCGAACGCCGCCAACAGCCAGAGCGCAACCGCCTGCAGGTGCATCGAGCGCGAGACGTTGGCGCTGTGACCGACGCGGTCGAAGACGAACACGTCCGTCTTATCGGCCGCCAGGACGTGGCGACGCAGGGCGCCGAGGTCGCGATCACCGCGCAGCCGGACGGCGACCGCGTCATCGACCCCGAAGGCAGAGACGTCATATCGCGCCAGGAACGCCGGCGTCAGGATGAGGTGGATCGTCTCGTCACCGAGCTGGGGCGGAAAATCGCGCGGGAGCGCCACGACTCCGACGATCTTCATCTGCAGGGGGGCGGCCTTGACCGCCCCAGCGAACGACGTGAAGAACGGCTCGTCGAACGGGACGCCGGACAGGGCGAACGTATCGCCGACCTCGAGCGGCGAGAGATCGTCGCCGACCACGGTCAGCGCCACCTCTGCCGGGTCATCGGGATCCGGCAGCCGCCCCGACACGAGCTTGCCTTCGTCGAGGACACCGCCGACCGAGGGACCCTGTGCGATCCCGACCGAGAGACACTCGCCGTCGTCGCAGCGCTCGAGATCACCGGTGAGCATCAGATACAAGCGTGCCCGGCGCGCGGCAACGACCTCCGGGATCGCGGACAGCTCCTCGAGCGTGAACCCCTCCGAGCCGTACCCAGCGGAAACCACCGCATGCGATGCCTGGGTCTCGGTCGTTAGCCTGGAGAAGGCGGTGCCGGTCCGGCGCGCACCCGCGGCCGAGGCGACGACCGCTCCGCCGCCGAGGCCGATCAACAGCGCGAGCGCGAGGGCAGAACGACGCCGCGACCTCAACTCGGCGCGCGCCCGCATCCAGATCGCGCCCATCTATTCGGCCCTCAGCATGTCACCAGGCCGCGTGCGTGAGGCAGCACGCGCAGGTATCGCCGCGATGACGTTGGCCAGGATCACACTCGCCGGGATCAGGATCGCGATCGCGATCGCCGGCACCCTCGGGGAAGGAACGACCCCAAGCGAGCCTGCGATCACGTTCCAGATCTGGCGCCCGGCAACCACGCCCAGCGGGATCCCCAGCATCAGCGAGAGAACGATCAAGGTCGAGGCCTGCCACGCGACTGCGCGCCTCACCTGGCCACGGGTGAACCCAAGGGTCTTGAGGATGGCGAGATCGCGATTGCGCCGACGGATCGCGGTCGCGAGCGCGTGCGTCAGGGATGCAGCGCCGATGAGGGCGAGCACGCCGGCGAGGATCAACGGCGTTCCCTGCACGCGGCCGAAGTCCACGACGTCGGCCGGACCTTGGGCCAGTTCATCGCCGAATTCCAATCCCGGGAACTCCTGGGCGAGCCGCTCGATCAGGGCCGTCTGATCGGCGCCGGGGGTGAACTTCACGAGCGCGTCGGTGGGCTCCGGCACCTCCTCGTCGCCGACGAGGTCCTGCAGAGGCGCGCCCGCCGCGAGCACCAACCCTTCGCCGAAGCGTGCGTTCAGATCGATCGGTGGCACGGCCGCGCGGCCGACGATCTGCATACCCTCCAGCGCGCCGGGGAGCCCTTCCAGCGTGATCGTCACGGTATCCGGTCGCTGCAGATCGACCTTCTTGCCGAGCGCTCGCAAGGTTTTCGATCCGAGCAAGATCTCCTTCGGAGCGCTCGGGGCCCGACCCTCGAGGATCGGGGGGTAGAGCGAACCCTTCACGTTGCCGACCACCATCGAACCCACACGTCTGCCATCCACCAGCGTCGGCGCCCCACTATCGATGAGCGCAAGCGCCTCGATCTCGGGCTGGGCCGCCATCTTCGCAACGACCCCGGGATGCAGGGGGGCCACATCGCCCTCAGGGCCGACGTTGAAGTTGACGACCTTGTCCCACGTGCGTCCATACAGTGCCGGGGTCTCAAGCAGCGCGGTGATGCTGGCCGACAACGTCAACGCCACCACCATCGCAGCGACACCCATCGAAACGATCGCGATCGTGGAGCGGACCGGAACGGCGGTGCGCCCGCGCCCGCGCTCGAGCGCCAGGCGGACACCGGCGACACCCGGCGCGCGCATGCCGGCGCGTGCGACGACCGAAGCAAGGAAGGACGGACGAGTCAGTGCAGGCACGTTCACCGCCGAAACCGAACGCCATGCCGGGACCGCGCCCGTAACCAATGCGATCACGACGATGGCGAGCGGGATCGCCACCATCGGGACCGCGTCGAACATCATCCCCGGGGACGTTTCGGCCTGACGGAACACCCCGAAGGGGAACATCGGCGAGAGGAGCCACGCAGCGGATCCGGCCAGCGAAGCGCCGGTCACGGCGATCAAGAAAGTGCGGATGAGGCTCAGCACGACGAGCTCGGAGTGACTCATGCCCAATGCGTGCAGCGTTGGATGCTCGGCCGAGTCGAGGAACGATTGCCGGATGAGCGTCTGGACGAGCAGCAGCAACGCCGTCAGCCCAGCCGCCGCCGCGAGCAGAGCGAGCGCGAAGCCTTGCAGCCGTGCGGAATAGGCGACCGCGCTTGCGTTGACAGCCTGCCGCAGTGGATTGAACGCCTTGCCGTTGGTGATCCTTGGGATGTCCTTATCGAACCGAGCCTCATCGCCCGGGCGGGCGAACCTCACCGCGAGCGCGTCGCCCGCGAAGGCGATGTTGCCCGGCTGGCTCTTCAACCGGCGCATCAATGCCGGTGACGCGAGACTGATGGCGTCGAAGTCGTTCGGGGGAAAGTCGTAGGGGGAAACGATCCGTCCGACGACCTTCACGTCGAGACTGGGGCCTTCGGGGCTGCGCAGGGTCACGGTCGAGCCGACCTTCGCATCGGCGAGCGCCCGCTGATTGCGCCCACGCTCGGGTTCGTCGGCGTTGGTTGACTGGAACGCCGTCACCGCCACCTCGTCCGGCGCATGCTTGGACGGTAAGCGTCCTTCGATGATCTTGGCTCGGTTGAGCGTCCTGCCGTACTCCCCCGCATCGTCGCCTATCACGTTCAGTCCGAAGGCATCGACGAAGGTCACGGCTAGGACCGCCTCGACGTAGGGCAACGCGGCGATGGGTTCGATCTGCGGCTTCCACAGCACGTCGGCGAACATCGACCCATCGAAGATGAACAGGTCCCACGCGGCCTGGCCCTCGAGGAAGCGGGGGTAGGCGCTCTGCGTCCGGCGCGCGCCTGCGAAGGCGGTCAGCGCCGGCGCGAAGAACACCATGATCAACAACGAGAGCGCGAGCCACGCGCGCCACCGTGCACGCAGATCCGCGCGCGTCCGCATCCAGACTGCGCCCATCTACTCGCTCCTCAAGACCGCAGCAGGTTGGGTGCGCGCCGCGGCGCGCGCCGGAACCATGGCGGCCCCGTTGCACGCCAGCACCATGCCGAGCGCGCCGAGCGCGATCGCGAACACAGGTACGACCGGCCCGACGCCGGCTCCGAGGGCGTCGTTCATCGCGTGCCAGATCCACCGCCCGGCGACGATCCCCACAGGGATCGCGAGGATCGCGGCTGCACCCACCAGCGTCGTGGCCTGCGCCGCCACGGTGCGGCGGACCTGCGAGCGGTCGAAGCCGATCGCCTTCAGTACCGCAAGATCGTGGCGACGACGGCGCACCGACGCAAGCAACGCGTGCACCAGGGTGGCAACGGCGAGCAAGGCGAGCAGCCCGGCGAGCACGAACGGCATGCCACGGACGCGAGAGAGGTTCTCGAGTTCCGCGGCGAGCGTGGGGCCGCGCCAGTCGACCATCTCCTTACCGAATCCGTTGGCCAACGCGCGCACGTCCGATCCGGGCAGGAACCGGACCACGAAGTCGCTGAAACCGTCGCTCCCTCGAAGGCGCGCAAGGCCGGCGTCGGTCATGGTGCCGCCGTCGTCAAGGGTGGCGTCGTCGATGGCTGCCATCACGACCCGGCCGACGATACGAAGGGACAACGCACATCCCGTCGTCCCGCCGCACGCTTCCTCGTTCCCAGAAGCCTCGAACGTGTCGCCGAGGCGTAGCTTGTTGCGTCGCATCGTCTCCGAACCGAGTGCGATCTCGTCCGCGGATACGGGCTCGCGTCCCTCCAGAACCGTCGGGCCAACTACCCCCTTGAGTGGCCGCATCCCGAACACCTGGAGGTCACCCGTCGGCGTAACGATCGTGCGCGCCGTCAGCATCGCCACCGCAGACACTTCAGAACGCGCACTGATCTGACGTCCTCGATCGGTGAGGATCTTTGGATCTTCCCCGCCGGACACGACCACGTCCCAGTTCCACCCGTACGCCGCGGGTGTGTCGAGCAATCCGTTGAAGCTCGCACCGAAGGTCAACGCAGTGACGACGGCCCCGATGCCGGCGATGGCACCGGCGAGCGCGACCCGCAACGGCACTGCCGCCCCCCGGCCACCAGGCTCGAGCGCGAGTCGAACGCCGACGACCGCCGGCGGAGACATCCCGGCGCGAGCCGCGGCGGCAGCACCGGCGGAGGATCGCGTCACGGCGGCGGCGTGCGAACCCCCAAGCCGCGTAAGTCGCACGATCGCCGGCGCGACGCTCAGCAACATCGCCGCGATCGCGATGGATGCGCCGTCCCCGAACACCAGCCAGTCCGCGTTGAGTCCCGGACGAGGCTCGAGCGGACGTGCGATGCCGAACGGCATCACCCAAGACGCCACGTAGGCGAAGATCACTCCGAAGCCGACGCCGAGCACGATGCTCGCCCCCGCGTGGATCACCGACGAGGTGGCCAACTGCCGGCGCGACAGTCCGAGGGCCCCGAGCTCGGAGTAGTCGCCGGCCGACGCGGTGAGCTCGCGCGAGATGGCTTGCCCGACGACGAACAGCGCGGCGACCGCGGCCAGACCTGCGAAGAGCCAGAGCGCCAAGGCCAGGACCGAGAGCGCGCGCTGCACCGAATCGACGATGGAGGCCTGCGACGAGAAAGAGAGGCCTTCGGGATCGCCCGCGGCCTGCGCGAGCGCG
>JBKJXT010000365.1:0-6746 GCA_046716205.1 Actinomycetota bacterium | reverse complement strand
GGTCCGCGCCGTGGGTGCCCAGCGCTTCCTCGTCGGCGACCGCGAAGTACACGAGGTCGCCGCGCGGTCGCCATCCCGAGGCGGCGAGGTGCTTGAAGGCGACGGCCATCGTGGCGGTCACGTTCAGCATGTCGACGGCACCGCGACCCCAGACGGCTCCGTCGATGAGCTCGCCACCGTAGGGGTCGCGGTCCCACCCGTCGGGGTTGGCGGGCACAACGTCGGTGTGTCCCATCAGCATCAGGGAGGGCGCGCTGGGGTCGGAGCCGGCGAGGCGCGCGACCAGCGATGCGCGCCCGGGCAGCGGCTCGAAGCGCTGCATGTCTACGGGACCGAGGTAATCGGCCAGCAGGGCTGCGTTGCGATCCTCGTGGCCGGAGGCCGGAGTGCCCTCGTTGACGCACTTGTTGCGGATCAGGTGCTGCAGCAACTCGGTGGCTTCACCGATGAGCTCACTCATACAACGCGATGCTACTTCAGGAGCAGACCCATCTGGATCGCGTCCCATGCGTCGCCGTTGCGCCGGCGGTAGTGGCCGCGGAGGTAGCCCTCTTGCTCGAAGCCGAACTTCTTGTAGAGCGCGATCGCCACGTCGTTGTGGGGCCAGACCTGCAGCGCGAGCTTGTCGAGGTCGCGCCCGCGCGCCCACTCGATCGCCGCTTCCATCAGCTTCGAGCCCACACCACGTCCGCGCCAGCCGTCGAGGATCTCCATCCCGAGCTCAGCGCGCCCGCCGTGGGTCGTGGCTCCGAGCTCGCCGACGATGGCTCCGTCGGCTTCGGCAACGAGCACCAGCGAGGTCGGGTCGGCGATGCGCTCGAGGCGCCCGGCCACGTGGCGCGCCCGGTCGACGGGGAGCTCGCCGCCGATCCAGCGGCCCTCGCCGGCGACGGCGATGTAGGAGTCGACGATGGCCTCGACGTCTTCTTCGCGCGCCTCGCGAACGGTGACCTCGCTCATCGCCCCAGGGTGACTGCAGACGGCGACGGGGTCAAGCGACTTCCGCGCGGCGCGGTAGCCTTCTGCGGCGATGAAGATCGAGATCGCGGATTCCCCTGAGGCCTACGAACTCGTCGGCGCGATGATGCGCGAGTACGGCGAGCGGTACGGCTTCGACTTCACCGATCCCGACTGGCTGGCCGAGATCACCGATCCCGCCGCGCACTACAGCCCGCCCATCGGGTTAGCGCTGCTCGCGAGGATCGACGACGAGTTGGCCGGCGTCGTGGCCGTGCGCGCCCTAGGCGGCGACCTCTGCGAGATGAAGCGGATGTTCGTGCGGCCACCGTTCCGACGGCGAGGCATCGGGCGCGCGATGGCGATCGAGCTGATGGCGCTCGCGCACGGCCGGCTGGGCTACCGCCGGATGCAGCTCGACACGCCGTCGTTCAACGAGCGCGCCTTGGCGCTGTACCGATCGCTCGGGTTCGTCGAGGTGGACGTGGCTTCGACGCACGGCCATCACCACGACGACTGGACCTTCATGCACGCGCCGCTGGGCGCCGGACGGCTACACGAGCCGGGAGGGTCCCCCTTGCACCAAGATGATCCTGTCACTCCCGAAGCGTCGGTACAGCTCAGCCGTGACGCTATCGCTGAGCTCTGACACCCGGACGCTCACCCGATTCAAGTCGGTCTTGATGCCGCAACCGTTCACGATGATGCCCAGCGGAAGAAGCTCGTCCCGCTGTCCGTAGATCCCATCTCTCAGCTCTACCAGTTGACGTTCTGAGTAACGAACGGGTTCGAGGACCAGATGCTCGGGATGACGCAGCCGACGGCGCAGAGCGGCGGCATGGCCCTCCACATCTGCCGTGATGCCGACGACGAGCCGCTGACGCTCGTTATCGATCCACATGCCGCCGTATTCCTCGGCGTGATTCAGGCCGTATCGCCGAACAACATCGAAGTCTCCATCGAACTCCAGCCGCATGTCCCACGCGATGTCGTCGGCGAGATGGTTCCCAGGCGGACGTATCCCGGCGCCGCGTGCGAACTCGATCGCCTCGTGCAGCCAGGCCAGCCGTTGAGCCGGCGTTGTCGTCCGCACCGCATCCGCCTGCGCGCGTGCGGTGGATTCCCAGTCAGCCATCGCGCTCCAGTCGCTCGAGCGCCTCGATGTCGGCGATGTCTTGGGCTCGCCCGGCGAGCCGCTTCATCTGGATCAGGTCCCTGATCGACGCAACCCGAACAACTTCTTCGTTCATCAGAGGCACGATCTCTGCCCGGCTCCAGAGGTCCTCGAACGGGATCGGCGGATCGACGAACAGGTCGACGTGACGGAAAGCATCGTAAGGGTCGATGAGCGAGAAGACCGTCATGCCTTTCTCGGCGATCCATCCCGCGCGCGCCGCTGGATCCGCGAACGATGCTGCCTCCACGGGTGCCGTGGGACGCAATCTCAGCTCCGTGAGCGCCTCGATCGCAGCCGTCGCGTTCGAGGGATCGAGGTCTACGACCAGGTCCAGATCCGCGGTCATCCTCAGATGTCCCTGCAGGACGACCGCGACACCCCCGACAACGACGTATCTCACGCCTCGGTCGTTGAGCGCCTTGAAGATGGGCTCGAACATCGTCATGGAGCAAGTCTAGGCGCGAGCTACGTGACCGGACGGAACACCGGCAGGAACACGCTCCCGTCCTCGCGCGGCTCTTCGCGGAAGCTCACCTCGACCGCCATCTCGCACCGCACGTCCTCCGGCGCGCACCCCTCGACGTTGGCCGTCATCCGCACGCCCTCGTCGAGCTCGATGATCGCGATCACGTAGGGCAGCCGGTCCCGGAAGGGCGGCAGGTCGTTCTGCTTCACGATCGTGAAGGTGTAGACGTGCCCGCGCCCGCCGGCGCGCTTCCACGCCGTGTCGGTGGACCAGCACGACGGACAGTGGTCGCGCGGATAGAAGTAGTCACGGCCGCAGGCATTGCAATGCTTGATCAACAGCTCGCCGCGCGCCGTTGCATCCCAATACTCACGCGTCTCGACGTCGGCAACGGGCAGGTGCCACGTCGCGGTCCGCGGCATCTCCGGCATCAATCGACCCCCAGGATCAAGGTTCCCGTCGAGGAGAACCAGCCACCGGTTCCGTTCACGGCGGCGAGCTTGGCGTCGGGCACCTGACGTCCCTCGGCCTGTCCGCGCAGCTGCTTCACCGCCTCGATGATCAGGAAGATCCCGCGCATCCCCGGGTGGTTGGACGACAGTCCGCCGCCGTCGGTGTTCGTCGGGAGGTCCCCATCCAGGCGCAGGCGCCCACCTTCGACGAACGCGCCGCCCTCTCCCTTCTTGCAGAAGCCGAGCGCCTCCAGCGTCAGCAGCACCGTGATTGTGAACGAGTCGTACACCTGCACGACGTCGATCTCTTCCGGCTTCACGCCGGCCATCCCGAACGCGCGCGCGCCGCTGCGAACCGCAGGCGACTCGGTGAAGTCCTCCCACTCGCTCATCGTGTGGTGCGACGTCGCCTCGCCGGCCCCCAGCAGCCATACGGGCGTGTTCGGCAGGCCGGGCACCCGGTCTTCTGCGACCAGCACCACCGCTCCCCCGCCGTCCGAGCGGATGCAGCAATCCAGCATGTGCAGCGGCGTGCAGATCTCGCGCGAGGCAAGCACCTGCTCGACGGTCAGCGGATCCCGATACATCGCCAGCGGGTTGCGCGCGGCGTTCGCGCGCATCGACACCGCGATCTCGGCGAGTTGCTCGGAGGTCGTGCCGAACTCGTGCATATGGCGCGTCGCCGCCATCGCATGGCGGCCGATCACGGTATGGCCGTAGGCGCTCTCAAACTGCGCCGGTCCTCGCGCGTCGATCGCGACGTTGGCCGAGCGGGTCTTGCGCTTGAGGTCCGAGCGCGACGTTGTCGCGTAGTTCAGTAGCGCGACGTCGCACAGCCCGCTCTCGATCGCCCCGATCGCGTGGTGAACGAAGAACTCCCATGCCGAGCCGCCTACCTGCGTGCCGTCCACGTAGCCAGGCTTCAGCCCCAAGTACTCCCCCAGCACCAGCGGATGCATGAGGTCGGCGCCGCACGAGAACACCCCGTCGACGTCGGAGGGCCGCAGTCCCGCGTCGGCGAGCGCGCCGGCGGCCGCCTCGCGATGCAGCTGCCAATGCGTCGCGTCGGGGACCTCGCCGAAGCGCGATTCCGCGACACCGGCGATCACGACCTTGCGTCTGGGCATGGCGCGCACGATACCCCCGGAGTTGTTCGATATGGAACCAGACGCCGAAACTGTCGCCCACATGGCAGAGCAGACCGCGGGACTCCGGATGCGCGAGGTGTGCGCCCGAACAGGGCTCCCTCGGTCGACCATCCATCACTACATCCGTGAGGGTTTACTCCCGGCCCCGACGAAGACGGGTCGCAACACGGCCCTGTACGACGAAGAGTTCGTCCGGCGCGCGAACCTCGTCAAGGCGCTCCAAGAGAAGACACACATGCCGCTGGCCTCGATCCGCGACACGCTCAACGACATGCCCGGCTCGGCAGTGGACACGATCGACGTCGAGCGGTTCGCCGGGGTGACCAAGACCATCGCGGAGTCCTTGCGCCTTGCGTCCAACCGCGAGCTGTCGCGCAAAGAGCTGTGCGAGCGGACCGGGTTCAAGCCCGACGAGCTCGACGGCCTCGCCGTCTCGGGGTTCCTCGACCCGATCGTGCGGGGCAGCGCGACCTATTACACGTCGGTCGATGCGCGGATCGCGCTCGCCCTGTCGCGCTTCCGGGAAGCAGGCATGACGCCGAAACACGGTTTCGCCGGGAGCCCGCAGATCGTGAAGGCGTACCGCCACTACCTCACCGAGCTCGCGAAGGTGGAAGCCCGGGAGATGGTCCGGCTCGTCCGATCACTCGCCGACGTTGACGTCGAGGAGCTCGTACAGAGTGTCACGGAGCCGCTGGGCGTGCTCGTCGCTGCGATGCATCACAAGGCGCTCGTCGAGCAGGTGGGCGAGCTCGTCAATAACGGGAGGCGTTGAATGGGGATCCTCGAGGGCAAGGTCGCGATCGTCACGGGAGCAGGCAGGGGCATCGGGCGCGCCGAGGCACTGTTGCTGTCCCAGGAAGGGGCAGCCGTCGTCGTCAACGACCTGGGGGGTGAATGGGACGGCAGCGGCGCCGATCAACGAGCGGCACAGCTCGTCGTCGACGAGATCACCCAGGCCGGCGGCACCGCGAGCGCGAACTACGACGACATCGCCGACTGGCAGGGTGCCGCGCGCCTCGTCGAGCAGGCGGTCACCGACCACGGCAAGCTCGACATCCTGGTCAACAACGCTGGCATCCTGCGCGACCGAGTGATCGTGAACCTCACGGAGGAAGACTGGGACGCGGTGGTTCGCGTGCACATGAAAGGGCACGCCGCCATGATCCACCATGCAGCCAACCACTGGCGCGCCAGGCAGAAGGCAGGCGAGCAGGTCTCAGGCCGCATCATCAACACCGGCAGCGAGTCAGGTTTCATCGGGATGGCGGGACAGGCCAACTACGCCGCTGCCAAGGCGGGGATCGCGGCCCTCACGATGGTCGCGGCGCGCGAGCTGAAGCGCTACGGCGTCACCGCGAACTGCATCGCGCCCCGGGCCCGCACCCGACTGATCACCAACACCTTCGGCGACACGATGATGGGCGCGCCCGAGGAGGGCTCCTTCGACTCCTTCGCCCCGGAGAACGTCGCGCCCCTGATCGCGGCGCTCGCGTCCGATCGAGCAGGGCATATCAGCGGGCAGGCGTTCGTCGTCTACGGCGGAACGGTGATCCTGCAGCGCCCATGGGGAGCCGCGACGCAGATCGACAAGGGCGCGCGCTGGAGCCCCGACGAGCTGGCGGCCGAGATGGACAAACTGTTCGTTAATGGGCCATCTGCCCTGGATTGAGCGTAAACGTACACAGTCGACCTACCAGAAGTAGGGAGCCGGAGCTATCCCTGGCGGGCGTTACGTGACGATAATACGAGCATGGGCAACGGTTCTGCGATCGACCGCACCTTCGTCCAGCGCATCCGCCATGCCCTGCCGGTCGGCCGCGGATTGCCGGATGGGATCTGGCGCCGCCGACACGCGGCGGTCTGCGTGCTGCTCGCCGTCCAGGCGGCGGGGCTCGCCGCGTTCGGGCTCCTTCGCGACCACGAGATCGGCCACGTCTTCGGCGAAGTTGGACTCGTCGTTGCGTCGCTGGCGCTCGCGCGGTGGCGCAAGGCCAGCCGACGACTGCGTGAGGGCGCGGCGACCTTCGGCTTGATGGTCTGCTCGGCCCTCGCCGTCCACTTTTCGGGCGGCACCATCGAAGCGCACTTCCACTTCTTCGTCATGATCGCGGTGATCTCGCTGTACCAGGCGTGGGAACCGTTCCTGCTGGCGCTCGCCTTCATCGTGGCGCACCACGGTGGGCTCGGCTGGCTCGCTCCCGAAACCGTCTACAACCACGGCTCCGCGCGCGAGAACCCCTGGATGTGGGCGGGCATCCACGCCGCGTACGTGCTCGCGGCGAGCATGGTGAACGTCATCGCATGGCACCTCAACGAGAAGGTCCGCGAAGAATCGGATCTGATCCTTGAGTCCGCCGGCGAGGGGATCTTCGGACTCGATCTGCACGGCCATGTGACATTCATGAACCGGGCCGGCGCGCAGATGCTCGGCATGCGTACCGACGACGTACTCGGACGCGACTTCGCATCGATCGTTTCGACGAGCGAGGGAGCCCGCGGTGACGCGTGCCCGGGTGTGGCGCCCACACCCGATACGACTGCGA
>JBKJXT010000364.1:0-6994 GCA_046716205.1 Actinomycetota bacterium | reverse complement strand
GCCTGGAAGAGCGCGAGCGTCTCCTCGGCGGTGACCCGAACGACCCGAGCGGTGTCGAGGTCAGCGCGGATGCGGCGCGCGACGTCGGCGACGGCGACCGAAGGTCGCCGCCTCGGCCGGAGAGCATCGAAGAGCGCGATCATCGTTGAAGATGGATCGACGACACGGCGGCGGAGCTGGCACCACGATGATAGGGAAGCCGCGCGGGGGCCTCGTGGCGCACGTGCACCATCTACGTAGCCCCTTGGGGCTAGCGAAGATCGGCGATCAGGACATCACGCGACGTAGCGCCTCGACGACCTCGCGCAACACGAGCCCGGCGCGATCGTGCACGACGAGCGACGCGAGGTCGTCCATCGGTGTCGGCTCGGCGTTGAGGATCGCCAGCCGCGCGCCCGCCTTCACCGCCTCCAGCGGGATCCCGGCTGCCGGATACACGACCAGGGAGGACCCGATCGCCAGCATCAGGTCACAGGATGCGGCGCGCATGAACGATTCCTCGATGACGTCTTCGGGAAGGGATTCGCCGAACGACACCGTCCCACTCTTGAGCAGTCCTGCGCAGTCGGCGCAGTGCGGGTCGAGCTCGCCGGCGCGCACGCGTTCGTAGGCGACCTCTGCGGGATCGACGCGCCCACACCCGAGACACTTCACCGTCCGCCACGACCCGTGCAGCTCGAGCACCGTCGAGGATCCCGCGTGCTGGTGCAACCCGTCGATGTTCTGCGTGATCACGCAGTCGAGCTTGCCCATCGCCTCGAGTGCCACCAAGGCGCGATGTCCGTCGTTGGGCTCGTAGGTCTGCGTCGAGCGTTCGATCCGCATCTGCCACACGCGACGCCGGTGTTCGGGGTTGGACACATAGTTGGAGATCGTGAACTCGTTGGGGTCGACCTTGGTCCAGACGCCTTGTGGGCCTCGGAAATCGGGGATCCCCGACTCGGTCGAGATGCCGGCGCCCGTGAACGCGACGACGCTGGCCGCGTTCGCGATCAGTTGCGCGAGTTCCTGGGAGGGTGTCGCCACGCGACTAGCATCGCACGGGTCGCTGCTCTAGGTCACGACGGTGCCGGCGCTCGCGATGGTGACGTTGCCCGTCTCGTCGGCGACGGCGAGCTTCACGAGGTAGGGACCTGCCGGATCGGTGAGCGACGGCTGCCAGGAGACCGAGCGCGCGCCTTGGCCGACGCGCTCACTGGTGAGCCGCGCGATGATGGCGTTGGTGGCTTGCGAACGGAACTCGACGCCGTACACCAAGGTCGGCGAGCGGTCGTCCACGGCGTTGAAGGTCACGGTCACCGGCGCTCCCGTCGCGCGGATCGCGTTGGATGCTGCCAGGTTGGAGACCGTCGGCGGGCGCGCATCGATATAGAGAGCGGTGACGGCGGACGCACCCCACGCGGTCCCGTCCGTCGCTCGTACCCACACCGGATGCGCACCGGGAACGATCCCCGCCGGCACCTTGATGGTGGCGCGCAGCTGCTCCGCCTGGGTGTTGAACGATCCGTCGGCCGGCTGCATCGCGACCGGCGTCGCGTCGGGGGATCCGAAGATGACCTGGGCGCCGCGGACGATCGTCGAACCCGTCGCGGTCGCCGTGATCGTCGTGGTGCCGTTCGACAGGTCGGTCGCCCGCGGGCCGACGACGGTGATGCCGCCGGTGCGCAGCGCTCGGTCGGCGTTGATCCGCCCGGCCCCGAACGCGTTGTCGCGCCCGGGTGCGCCCAGGTCGTCGGCGCTGCGCTCGATGATCGTGCGGACCTCGGCGGGGGTGCGGCCCGGCGACTGCGCGAACAGCAGCGCGGCGAGCCCGGCGACCTGCGGCGCTGCGGCGCTGGTCCCGCAGGCTGCCTGGATCCGTTCGGCCGGCATCACCGTCAGCCCGACGAGGCGATCCGCGGGAGCGCTGACGCTCACGTTGCCGTTGTAGTTGGAGCAGGAGGCGCGACCGTCGGCCGCGTCGGTGCCCGACACCGACATGACCTCCGGGTAGGAACCGGGGTAGAAGGCGTTGGCGCCGGTGTTGTTGCCGGCAGCCGCGACGACGAGCGACGCCGGACGCGTCGTGTCGCCGCGAGCTACCGTCCGGATCGCATCGTGGACTGCGGCTGAGTCCCCGAGGATCCCGAGCGAGAGGTTGATGACGCGCGCCCCGCGCGTCCACGCGTGGATGATCGCGTCGGCGAGCGCTGCGGCGTCGGTGTTTCCTCCACCGTCCACGACGGTGAGCGGCATCACGCGAGCGGCGTACCCGATGCCAGCCGCGCCGCGGCCGTTGCCCGCGCTCGCGGCTGCGAGGCCGGCGACGAAGGTCCCGTGATACGCGGCGCCACCGCTCCAACGGGTGGAGCTGATCCAGTCGCGAGCCCCCGCGAGGTCGAGCTGGCCCCCGTGAGCGGAGTCGCTGGAGGTGCCCCCGTTGGTGAAGTCCGGGTGTGAGACGTCGATCTTGGTGTCGAGGACCGCGATCGTCACCGGGTTCGTGAGCCTCTTCGACGCTGCGTCGTA
This sequence comes from Actinomycetota bacterium, assembly GCA_046716205.1. GTDB lineage: Bacteria > Actinomycetota > AC-67 > AC-67 > AC-67 > JBKJXT01. The sequence goes on along the minus strand of JBKJXT010000364.1, from coordinate 4,486 downwards.
GGTCCGGCCCGGCACGACGTCCCAGCCGAACGGCGCGTTGGTCATCGCCAGGTGCCACTGCTTGGTGAAGCCGGTGCACGCAGCGCCCAGACAGGTGTCGCTCGGGGTCAGCGCGACGCGTCCGGCGAAGTTCGGCTCGGCGGAGGCGACGGCGGGGTCGGTGCGGTAGGAAGCCAGCACCCCATCCATCGGCACCTGCTCGGGGAAGCGCACGAGGCTGTAACCGATGTGCGGGAGGATGCGCTCGACCGTGGCGCCCGAGCGGGCGTGGGCCGCCTGCTGGACGGCGGCGGCGGTGCCGGGCGCGAAGCGCACCAGCGCCTGTCCGGGGACCGTCGTTGAGGGGGCGGCTGACGCGTTTGCTCGCTGGTGGGGGACGACCAATGCCGCCAGCGTGAACACCAGCAGCCAGCGGCGGAAGCGGCGGAAGAACTCCGTGCTCGAGTTGTTCATCATGGGTGCCAACGCACGCCCCATTCGTGGCGTTCGGCCCGCAAGCGGGTGGTTCGCGGAAATGGCCCGGGATGACTAGTCCTTCGCGGGCAGGGGATCGGGGCACCTCGGACGAACCTTCCCTGTATGAGACGATCGATGATCCTGCTCGCCCTGCTCGCCCTGCTCGTCGCGGTCCCCGTCGGCGCGCACGCCGAACCTGCGTTCACCCGAACCGATGCCTTCGCGACGATGTCGGACGGGGTGCGGCTCGAGGTATCGGTGTACTTGCCGGCCGGCATCGCGGCGGATGCACAGCTGCCCCTGGTCGTGCGCCAGCATGGGGGAGGGTCGAACAAGGACAACGGCTACGACGTCGGCTACGGACTGAAGCTCGTCGAGACGCAGAACTTCGCGCTGCTGATGTACTCGCATCGCGGCCACGGCAACTCCGAGGGAGCCTTCGACTTCTTCGGCGCGCGCACGACGAAGGACTTCAGTGAGATCCTCGACTGGGCCGAGGAGACCTTCGGTACCAGGATCGACACGGAAAACGTGGGCACGAACGGCTACTCGCAGGGCGGAGGGGAATCGCTGCTGCCGGCCGAGCACGACGCGCGCGTGAAGGCCGTCGCGGTGGGACAAACGTTCTCGGACCTGAACGAGGCCCTGAATCCCGGCGACTGCGTGAAGCTCTCGTTCAGCCTCGGCATCTTCGCGCTCGCGTACAAGACCGCGCTCGCCGAGACCGACGACGTCACCGCGGTCCGGTGGGGAACACACATGTATACCGACACCGAAGATGTCGTCGGCCCGCCCAACGGCATGTCCGCGACCCAGGAGATGCGCGCGCACTCGCCGATCGCATACCTCGACGCGACCGCGACGCGGCCCGGCTTGAACGTGCCGACGTTCTGGGCGCAGGCCTGGGAGGATCAGCTGTTCCCCGGTAATCACCCGGAGATGATCCTGGAGCCGTTGCGCGCCAAGGGCGTGCCGGTGCACTACTACTTCTCCAGCGGCGGCCACGCCGCCAACGGCGACGACCCCTCAGACCTCGCGGCGCGCGAGCAAGGCATGCGCGACTGGTTCGACGAGTTCCTGCGCGGCGTCGACCACGGCTTCGCCTCAGGACAGCGCCCGCTCGTGGACGTGTGGCGCCGCGCCGCCGCGGGACGCCCGGGATCGTGGGCGCACGAGACCCACGCCGACTGGCCGATCGAGCCCAACGTGCACTTCGTGGCGCTCGGCAACGGTGCGCTTGCCCGGCCGACAGGGCCAACGACGCCACCGGGACCCAACGTCACCATCGTCAATACCGCAGCAACCGCGAACCTCGCGTACGACCCGATGATGAGCGAGGTCGATAACCAGTCGCGCGGTCGCGGCGGCCCGGCCACGTTCGGCATGACCGGGTCCGCACCGGAGAGCCAGAACCCCGCCGACACCGTCACCTTCACCAGCGCGCCGATGGACTCGCCGTTGAAGATGACGGGCGCGCCGGAAGCGATCGTGCACTACGACACGACGGCCCAGCGCGTCGCGCAGTTCGCGACGAAGGTGTTCGACGTCGCGCCGGATGGGTCGCGCCGGTTGATCTCGCGGGGCTGTTCCTCGATCGCTCAGCCGGCCGACCCGGTCGCGACCCTGCGCCTGTGGCCGCACGCGCACACTTTCGAGCCCGGCCACCGGATCCAGCTGACGATCTCGACGGTGGACGAGCCGACGTTCAAAGCCGATACCGAACCGCAGGCGACCACGATCACCGGCGTCGGGCTGGACCTGCCGACGGTGGACTGAGCCTGTCGGAGCTCGACGCTAGCCTTCTCCCATGAGAAGGTTCGCGATCCTCGGCCTGGTGCTGGCGTGCTCCTGCCGGCCGACCGTCGTCGATCAGTCCTCGGGCGCGCCGCCGGTACTCGCCGACGGGGTGGTCGAGCGCGTTGTGGACGGTGACACCCTCGTCGCGACGATCGACGGAACGCGTGTGCGCGTCCGCTTGATCGGCGTCGATACGCCGGAAACGGTGAAGCCCGGTGCGCCCGTGCAGTGCTACGGTCGCGAGGCGTCCGCGTTCGCGAAAGGTCGCCTGCAGGGACGCACCGTCGGCTTCGAGTACGACGTGGATCGCCTGGACCGGTACGGCCGAACGCTGGCGTACGTGCACGACGATGCAGGGATCTTCAACATCGTGCTCGTCGAGCAGGGGTACGCGACCGTGCTGACGATCCCCCCGAACGTCGCGCACGTCGACGAGCTGATCGCCGCGCAACGCCGGGCGCGCGAAGCCGAACGTGGCTTATGGGGAGCGTGCCCGGCCTCCGACTAGGATTGTCAGCATGATCGGGGTGATCGGGGCCGGCGCGATGGGCGGCGCGCTGACCGTGCAGCTCGGACGGGCGGGACATCCCGTCCACCTCCTGGCAACGGAGTTCGACACGCCGTTCATCCAGGCGCACCGCGCGGGCAAGCCACATCCATCGCTGGGCGTCGCGCTCCCATCCGACGTCACGATCGTGGATGCGGACGCATGGGACGACGTGCTCGCCAAGGCCGAGGTGCTCGTGCTCGCGGTCGCGACGGTCGGGCTCGTGCCCACGGTGCAGCGGGTCGCTCCGCATCTGATGCCGGAGTGCGTATTCGCCGTTGCGACCAAGGGCTGGGACGAGGAGTCGCTTCGTTCGGCGAGCGGCCTGGTCGCCGACGCGATCGGCGACGAGCGCCGGGTCGTCGCGGTGGTCGGCCCCTCCCTCGCGAACGAGATCGCGGCCGGCGTTCCCACCGCCGTGGTGTGCGCATCGGTGTCGGCGCACGCCGCGCGCCAGGTTGCGGAGCTGTTCGGCTCCGACCGCTTCCGCACCTACACCTCGACCGACGTGGCCGGCGTCGAGGTCGGTGCCATCATGAAGAACGTCGTGGCGATCTGCATCGGCATGTGCGACGGCCTGACCGCTGAGTTCGGCGTGGATGCGATGACCAACGCGAAGGCGTTCGTGTTCAGCCGCGGGCTCGTCGAGATGGCGCGCCTGTCGCGCGCGCTGGGCGGACAGCCGGAGACGATCCTGGGTCTCGCGGGCGCCGGTGACCTGTTCGTGACCGCGCTCGGCGGCCGTAACGGGAAGTTCGGCCGCCTGATCGGAACCGGGATGTCGCCCGAAGACGCGCTCGCACGGATGAACACCACCGTGGAGGGATACGCGAACGCGCGCACGATGGTGACGCTGGCGCAGCGCCACGGTCTGGAGTTGCCGGTCGCCGACGTTGTGGCGAAGGTGATCTTCTATGGGATGACACCGCGGGAGGCGATCGAGCGGCTGGTAGCCGGTTCGGTCGAAGACGAGCTATGACGATCGAGGGCGACGACCGCCGGGACGCGCAGACGCCCGCCGAGCAGCCCACCGAGCAGCCCACCGCGCCGCCACCTGCAGAACAGCCGGCCGAGCAGCCCACCGACGAGATCGGGTTGCCGGAGGCCCCGTCGCCGGTGGTGCAGGCGCCGCCGGTGCGGCCACCCCAGGCCTTCGTGCCACCGGCCGAGAACCCGATAACCGAGCCGCTTCCGGATCCGGTGCCCGAGCCGGCCGCCGGGCCCGCGCGCGACATCCCGACATTCACGCCGACCGAGCAACTGCCCGACGAGCCGCCGGCCTGGGCGATGTCGGCGACGCCCGAGCCCGGCGCGCAGACCCCCGTCGCGCCTCCGATCACGGTCAAGCCGCGGACGTTGTCGAAGCGGCGCGCGCTCACCCTCGCCGCGTTCGCCGACGCGTTGCTGCCCGGCGGCGGGGCGATACCCGAGGGCGCGACCGAGGTCGGCGCCGCCGAGCGACTCGACGCCTCGCTGGCGTCCTGGGACCCCGGCGCGCGCCGCACCTTCGCGCGCTTGCTGACGTGGTTCGAGTGGTCCAGCGTGCTGAGCCGTCACGTCAAGCCGTTCTCGCGGATGAAGCCTGTGCCGCGCGCGGCGTACCACGCACGCGCCGCGCCGGCGCAGCTGTTCCCCCCCCGCGCCGCGTTCGAGGGGTTGAAGTTCTACTGCGCCCACCAGTGGGCG
>JBKJXT010000363.1:0-14093 GCA_046716205.1 Actinomycetota bacterium | reverse complement strand
CTCCTTAGCCATGCGGGCCAACCTTAGGGGCAGACGGGGTTTCCGCCGTACTGCGGGTAACCGCACAGGTACAGGATCGGATCGTCGCCGATCCGCCCGATATATTCCTGCGAGTCTTCCATCTGCTCAGTGGTGTAGCCCTGGTCGAGCGGACGGATCACGTGGTACTCGTCGGTGCAAGCCACGATCGGAACGACCGTGCCGCAGGGGTTGTGGTCCATGATCGTGAGGCCGACCTGTGTGTCGGTCCGGCCGTCGTCGCAGTACTTCGACTCGTTGTTCTCGGTCGCACAGATGTCGGCGTAGATCGCTCCACCGTGCTTGTCGTGGGTGCCTTCCCCGGTCTGGGTGTGGCCGTTCCCGTTGCACTGGTGCGCTGCCTCGAACAGGAAGCAGTGGCTGGCCGCGAACCCAACGTGGAACTCGTTCGGCGCCTGGTCTCCAGCGGGGCCGACCGCCGAGGTTCCGCCGTAGGCCCACACACACTGCTGGCGCGACTGGTATCCGGGCTCGCCCGGCGAGCCCTGCTCGCACTCTTCGCGCCAGCGCTGGGCGTCCTTGCGCTGCTGCTCGTCGTCGCGGTCGGCGAGGTCGAACAGCGGGACGTAGTTGCCGTCACGCCAGTTCGGAACCACCGGCGACTCCTCACACGTGCTCGGGTCGTTCACGTCCTCGCACTGGTGCGCGCTCGCAAGCGACGGCGCCAGCACTGCTGCGCCGATGGCGGCAAGCATGATCATGGTGAAGCGACGCTTCATGTCCCGACTCCCCTCGATGGATGACCTGCAAGGTGACTTCGGCGTCAGTCGCGTGATTCCTGCCGTTGAATCGCCATGAACCGGGATGAATCGGCTGTGTTCCGTCAGGCGTTACGCTCCTGCCAGTGCAGCCTGCCGCCCTGGATCGCTACCTCGCCCGCATCGGCTTCGTCGGAGCGCGCTCCCCGACGCCGGAGGTCCTCTCCCGCCTCCAGCGCGCACACCTGCGCTCGGTGGTGTTCGACGCACTCGACTGCCTCACCGGACCCGAGCCATCCCTGGACGAGGATGCGCTGTTCGCCAAGGTCGTCGAGCGAGGTCGCGGTGGGTTCTGCTTCGAGCTCAACGGCCTGTTCGCCGCGCTGCTGCTTGATCTGGGCTTCGACGTCACGATGTGCGCCGCGCGCCCCTTCGGCAACGACGGATCGCTGGCGCCCGAACGCGCGCACCTCACCCTGGTCGTCGCTCTCGAGCAACGCTGGCTCGTGGACGTGGGTTTCGGGCCGTCGTTCATGGAACCGTTGGCCCTGGATGACCCGCACCCCCAGCAGCGAGATGACGAGACGTGGGTGGTCACCCACGACGGCACCACCGGCAGCGCACGCGTGCGCGGAGCGGGGCGGCCGTGGGGCTACCAGTTCTCGCTGGTCCCCCGCCGCCACGAAGACTTCGCTGACCAGTGCCGCCTGTATGCCACCGCCGCGGACTCTCCGTTCAAGGCCGCGGGTTCGTGTTGGAAGCGCATCGAGGGCGGGTGGATCGGCGTGCGGCGCGACAAGCTCGTGAACCTGCGGGGCCTCGCCTACTCCGAGGAGCCCTTCGCCGATGACGACGCATGGAAGGCCGCGCTTTTCGAGCACTTCGGGTACCGCTTGTAGCCTTGGCGCATGCGTGACGCCGCAGCCATCGTCGGGATCGGCCAGACGGAGTTCTCCAAGAACATCGGACGGCCGGAGCGCACCATCGCGCTCGAGGCGATCAAGGCCGCCCTGGACGACGCCGGGCTCGCACCGGCCGACGTCGACGGCGTGGTGAAGTTCTCGCTCGAGAACACGATGGAGGTCGACATCTGCCGGAACCTCGGCATCCCCAACCTCCGTTTCTTCGGCGACGTCGCCTACGGAGGCGGCGCCGGCTGCGGCGCGATCGGTCACGCTGCGATGGCGATCGCCACCGGAACGGCGGAGGTCGTGGTGGTGTGGCGCGCCCGCAACCGCGGGTCCGGCGGGCGGCCGTGGGCCGCGAAGGGGAATAGGGTCGGCGGCGAGTTCCAGTGGTTCCTGCCCTTCGGTCTATCGCGCCCGGTCGATCAGATCGCGATGCTGACGCGCCGGCACATGATCGAGTACGGCTCAACATCCGAGCACCTCGGCGCGGTCGCGACCGCGTTCCGCGCCTACGCAGAGAACAACCCGAACGCCTTGATGCGCGCGCCGATGTCTATGGACGATTACCTCGCGGCACGCTTCATCTCCGAACCGCTGCGCTTGTTCGACTGCTGTCTCGAATCCGACGGTGCGCTGGCGGTGGTCCTGACCACCCCCGAGCGCGCGCGCGCGCTTCGCAAGCCGGCGGTGCTGGTCCGGGGATTCTCCCAAGGCATCGGACCCGACCACACCGTCATGGCGAACTACTTCACCCGCGACCCGCTGGATTCGCCGGGCGCGTACGCGGCGCGCGAACTGTGGCGGGCGTGCGGCCTTGGGCCCGAGGACATCGACTGCGCGCAGATCTACGACGCGTTCAGCCCGCTGGTCGTCATCAGCCTGTAGGCGTACGGCTTCTGCAAGCCCGGCGAGGGAGGGCCGATGGCCGCCAGCGGCGCGCTGCTGGCCGACGGCGCACTGCCGACCAACACCAGCGGCGGCTCGCTGAGTGAGGCCTACGTCCACGGGCTCAACCTCGTCGTGGAGGGCGTGCGCCAGATCCGCGGCGAGTCAGTCAATCAGATCGTCGGCGTGGAGACATGCATGATCACCAGCGGCAACGGCGTCCCGACGTCGGCCTTGGTGCTGAGGAAGGACGCATGAACCAGGCGCGAAGGCCCGTGCCGGATCCCGACGATGCGAGCGCGCCGTTCTGGGAGGCGTGCGCGCGTCACGAGCTGATCCTGCAGCGCTGTGCTTCGTGCAAGACCTTCCGGCATCCTCCCCGTCCGGCGTGCCCGGCGTGCACCTCCTTCGACTCCGAATGGGTCCCGGCGTCGGGACGAGCCCGGGTGTGGTCGTGGGTGATCGCGCATCCGCCGGTGTTGCCGGCCTTCGCCGATCGCGCGCCGTACAACGTCGTCGTCGTGGAACTGGCAGAAGGCGTGCGGATGATCGGGAACATGGTGGAGGTGTCCAACCACGAGATCGTTGAAGGCCTCGACGTGACGGTGGCATGGGACGATGTCGAAGACGACGCATCGCTGCCGGCGTGGAGGCGCGCGTGAGCGCACCTGCGACCAAGGCAGCGGCCGACCTCACGCTGTTCTTCCACCCACGCGTGACCGCGGTCGTGGGTGCCACCGACAACAACACGCACGGCAACTACTTCTTGTTCAAGAAAGTGCTCGCGCGCGCCGCCCTCGAGAACACGCGCGTGTATGCAGTGAATCCGCGTCGGGGGCTCACCCAGATCGAGGGCGCGCCGTGCGTGCCTGCGATCGCCGACGTGCCCGAAGACATAGATCTTGCCGTGCTGATGGTGAACAAGGAGCGCATCGAAGACGTGATGCGCGAAACCGTCGCGCGCCGCCCGAAGTTCGTGATCGTGTTCACCGCCGGGTTCCGCGAGACGGGTGAGCCCGCCGACGCGCAAGCCGAGGAGCGCCTCGCGCAGATCTGTCGCGACGCAGGCGTGCGGCTGTTCGGACCGAACACCAACGTGAACGCGCTTGAGACCTTCCCCGACCTCCCCGGACCGAAGCTGGCCCTGATCACACAGTCCGGTCACCAGGGACGCCCGATCGCCCAAGGCGTCGAGCTGGGCGTCGGCGTACAGGCATGGGTGCCGACCGGCAACGAGGCGGACCTGGAGGCGGCCGACTTCATCGACCATTTCGTGGACGACCCCGACGTGGCGGTGATCGCGTGCTACATCGAGGGCTTCAAGGACGTCGACAAGCTACGGCGCGCCGCGGCGCGCGCGGCCCTCGCGCGCAAGCCGATCGTGTGCGTGAAGATCGGCCGCACCGAGGTGGGCGCGCGGATGGCCGCATCCCATACCGGCCACCTCACCGGCAGCGACGCCGTACACGACGCGTTCTTCAAGCAGTTCGGCATCATCCGCGTCGACGATCTGGACGAGCTGCTGGATACCGCCGCTATGTTCACGCGCCTTCCGCCCGCGCCCGGCGATGGGATCTGCATCTACGGCATCAGCGGCGGAACGGGGACGCACATGGCCGACCTTTCGGCGGCCGCGGGGCTGCGCATCCCGGCGCTGTCGCAGGACACGCAACGGCAACTGCACGGGTTGGGGATCGCCTCCTACCTGGCGGTCTCCAACCCGGTCGACAACGGAGCGCAGCCGGTGCGCACGCCCGGCGTGAACCGGGCGCTCATCCAAGCATGCCTCGACGACGAAGCGACCGACATCCTGGTCTGCCCGATCACGGGCATCCTTCCGTCGATGTCCGAGATCGTCACCAACGACATCGTCGATGCCTACCGCACCTCACCCAAGCCGGTGTTCGTGATCTGGGGCTCGCCGGTCACCGACGACGCCGGGTACAGGATCCTGATCGAGGGGCGCGTCCCGATGTTCCGCTCCTTCAAGTCCTGCGTGAACGGCCTGCGCCGCTACATCGACTACGCGCGCTTCGCCAGCACGTTCGAACCTGTCGCGGTTCCGCCGCCGCGCGTTCCCTCCGGCATAGAGACCGTGCTGGCCGGCGGCGGCGCGCTGTCCGAGATCGACTCCGCGATGGTCGCCGCGCAGTTCGGCGTGCCGTTCCCGCTGAGTGCGTTGTGCGAGACGCCGCAGCAGGCACAAGAGGCGGCGCGCAAGCTCGGCGCGCGCATCGTGATGAAAGCGTGCGGAGCGGGGATCCTCCATAAGAGCGACGCGGGGCTCGTGCGCGTCGGCGTCGAGCCGCAGGACGCAGCGGAGGTCTTCGTCGAGCTGGAACACAAGGCGCGCGCGGCGGCCGGTGATGCCGGCTACGACGGCGTGATCGTGCAGCAACTCGCTGCCGAGGGTGAAGAGGTCATCGTCGGGCTCTCCAACGACGTGCAGTTCGGACCGGTGGTGCTGTTCGGGCTCGGGGGGATCTTCGTCGAGGTGCTCAAGGACCTGTCGATGCGGGTCGCGCCGGTCTCGCGCCGGGACGCCGAGGAGATGATCCGCGAGGTGCGTGGGTTCCCGTTGCTCGACGGCGCGCGGGGACGGCCGAAGGCCGACGTCGATGCGCTCGCGGACCTGATCGTGAACGTGTCGCGCCTGGGCGTGGATCTGCGCGATCGCGTCGCGGAGCTCGACCTCAATCCGGTGCGGGTCCTGCCTGCCGGCTCTGGTGTCATCGCGCTCGACGCGCTGCTCGTCCGGAAGGATTGAGCCCGGGCACGGCGAAGCCTGCCGCGTGAAGCTCAGAGCCCTCCTCGCCATGGTGCTGATGGCGTCCGCGCTTGCGCAGGCGCCCGCGCAGGCCGTGCACGACGTCGGGTGCGGCGGAGCGTGGACCGCGTCGGCGTGGTGCGGCTTCCAGCCGTCTGGGTTGCCGCTGACGATCTTCGCGGAGTCAGAGGTCGGCAGTGGCATCGCGACGCTGCACGTTCGGATCTCGAAAGCGACGATCGCCGGTGAGGTCGTTGTGTTCGAGTGCAGCGCCACCGGTGCGGGAACCTCGACACCGAAGTACGCGACGTGCGGCGACACGCTCGGGCCCGATCAGGGACTCTACGTCCAGACGGTGCCGCTGGAATGCATCGTCAGCGGCCGAGGCTCCGGCGCGTACTTCTGCGGCAATCCATGCCCGCGCCCGCCGCCCGCGCCGTGCTTCTGATCAGCGCTTCTGATCAGCCGAGCCGCGAGACATCGCCTACCATCTGATCGTTGCCCGGCGTCACACGGACGCGGTCACCGATCTTCAGATCGGGGTCGCGCGACCATTGATGCGTAGGGATCCCGTAGCAGTTCGTGACCGAGTCGATGCACACGAGGTTGTGATCGAGCTTCGCGAGCGTGCCGTCGAGCGTCGAGGTGAGCGGCTGCGCGCCGAGGGCGCGGGGCTCGGGACACTCCTCGCTCGGTGGCGACTCTACGACGAGCACCCTGCGGAGCTCGAGGTTCTGCGTGAGGTCCACCCCGGCGAAGCGGAACCTAACTCCAACAGACTCGAGGGCCTGCGAACTCCCAGGCTCGTACCACCGACAATCGCCGAACCGCGCCGAGATCGCGACGTGGCGCCCTTGGCCAGGCTCGAGCGTGAAGGGCGCGAAGGGGATCAGTTCATCGTTGCCGTAACTGTTGAACCGGCTCGCCATGCTGACACGCTCGGGACGCATGAGTCTGAGCTCATCAGGGCCGGGAAGCTCGATGCCGGTCACCTTGACGGGCCAGCGGCCGTGGTTGTCGATTCCGAACGCATACGTGGTCGTCGTCCCGAATCGATACGTCGCGGTGCGGAAGGACCTGTTGAGGGCCCTCCTCACGTCCTCGTCGTTGGGTGGGATCTGCCAGTCCTCAGAGTTCCAGAACGAGTCCGAGGCGAGCGGAGCGTATCGACTGATCGCGGATCGCACGATCGCGCCTCCGATAAGGAACGCGCACAGGCACGCAAGGAGCACGACCTTCCACCATCCGCCTGTCCGCTGCGACGGTATCGGTCCCGCGACATCGATCCGATCCATGGTCTCCATGACTCGTCCCCCGTTACTAGTGGCTGTGATCGATCGCGAATGACACGCAGGTGTCGCGCATGTTCGGAAGCATCTGCAGCATCATCTTGCGCGTGTGCTCACCGTGGTAATGCGGATCGATGTCGTGACCCTTCGAGATACGGAAGGCGCGGAACGCCACGACGAGCATGTCGTACAGGTGCAGGCAGCCCTCGGTGCGCTCGATCCGTTCGCTGATCTGACGGTGCGCGCCGGCGCGGGCCATCGACGAGCCGACGATCGCGCCCAGCGATTCGATCGCACGCGGGCAGGTGTCGTAGGGACGCCGGAGCATGCGCCCGGCAGCCTGGGTGATCTCGCCGGTAGCAGCGATCCGCAACGCGACGCGCATCGAGTGGAAGTCGTCGTCGAGATCGGTCATCGACAGCCAGCCGCCCTCGTCCAAGGTGTAGAGGCGCGTCTGGAACCCGCGATCGAACCGCTTCGACGAAGCCGCCGCCTCGGTCGCCATCTGCTCGTAGGTCCCCGCCATCGCCGTCGCTTCGTACGGCTCGGTGAAAAGCGGCTCGACGTCGTCTGCTTGCGCGCCGGGTGTGGGAACGTAGGGCGATGTCTCGGTCATGGTCGGCCCATGGTACCGGCGCGGCCAACGCCGGAGTCACGGACCGGGCTTGATACCTGCGAACATCTCGTAACCGTCGGCGTCTTCGAAGCTGCTGTGCTCGAACGGAAGGACGTGGGCCCCAAGCCCGGCGCGCTCGATGCATGCCAGCCATGTATCCCTCGAGAACAGCCCCGAGACGTGCTCGTCGTACACGCACCGCACGGGACCATCGCCCTCTCGCATGAGCAGCGCGTAGGACACCGTGCACGTCGTCCCTGCGGGGTCGTATGGGTGGTGCCACTCGAGGTATCGCGCGGACCGGCCCCCATGGTCGTGGCCGTGCGAGGTGGTCCTCGGCCGGTAGTTCTCGACGGTGTCATCGGGGACGAACAGCGCGACGCCACCCGGGCGCAGGTGCAGCGCCGCGGTGGTGATGGCCGCGGCGACATCCTCTTCGTTGAGCATGTAGCACACGGCGTCGTGCACGAACACCGCGTCGAAGTCCCGCTCCAGCCGCACCGTGCGCATGTCGCCTTGGACGTGCTCGCACTCGGGGTTGAGCCGGCGGCTCACACCCAACATGTCCTCGGAGAGGTCGGTCAGGGTCATCTCGAACCGAGCCTTCATGTGGCTCGCATTGTTCCCGCCTCCCGACCCGAGCTCGAGCACCTCACGCACGGGACGCTTGCTGAGGCTCTCGATCGTGTCGGCGAAGATCTTCGCCTCTTCGTCGTAGTCCTCCGGCGCGCTGATGGACGGCCACCACTCGGCGAGCTCGTTGTACATCTTCACCGGCGGTCAACCAGCCTTCCTACGTCCTCGACGATCGAGCCCGGCGCGCACTCGATCACCTCTGCCCGCACCCGCACCGCCTCGCGCAACGCCTCGGCCGCCTTCGCCGCGTCCGCACCACCTTCGATCTCGACCTCGAACGTGTCGAGCCCGTCCGGGCCGCTCGACACCGTCGCACGCCATCGCTCGATCCCCAACCGACCCAGCGCCTCGCCGATCTGTTCGGGATACACGAACATCCCGCGGACCTTCGCCGCTTCGTCGATCCGCCCCATGAACCGGAAGCGCACCGCCGTGCGCCCGCACACGCACGCCTCGTCCACGAGCATCCCTCGATCGCCGTTGGCGAAGCGAAGCAACGGGCGGTACGGGTTAAAGACGCTGGCGGTCACCATCCCAGGCGTCCCCGCCGGCAGCGGCGCGCCGGTCTCGGGGTCGGTGATCTCGAGGATCATCATCTCGGGAACGTGCATGCCGTCGGCCGCCCAACATTCGAAGCACGGCAGCAGTCCATCGGCGCTGCCGTACAGCTGCCGCACGGTCGCGCCGTAGGTCTCCTCGAGCTCGGCGCGCAACGGCTCCGGCAATGCCTCCGCCGAGGTGAGCGCGCAGGCCAGTTTGAAATCGCTGCGCGGGTCGAATCCCAGCTCGCGCGCCTTGGACGCGATGATCTTCAGGAACGACGGCGTCCCGAGGTAGCCAGTGACGTCGAGCTTGGAGAGCACGTCGACCTGCAGCTCGGTTTGACCGGGTCCGGCAGGGATCACCGCGCACCCGAACTCGCCGATCGATTCGTCGAAATTGATGCCGGCCGGCGTGAAATGGTACGAGAACGTGTTGAGCACGATGTCGCCCGGCCGGAACCCGACCGCGTGATACACCTTCAGCAACGGGTTCATCTTCTGTGGGATCGGCCCATACGCATAGAACTGCGGACCCGGCGACACGAAGATGCGGCGCGCCTTGTTGTAGGGCACCGTCATCACACCCTCGAACTTCAGGTCCTGGGTCTCGTGCTTGCGCGTGACCGGAACCTTCGCGAGATCCTCCAGCGTCACGACCTCCGAAGGGTCCAGGCCCGCCGACTCCATCTTGGCGCGATACGTCGAAGAATTGTCGAAGCAATGCTTCACCAGCGGCTGCAGGAACGATCCCTGGAACGCACGCAGCTGATCAGCGGTCAGCGTCTCTGTCGCCTCGTCGTAGAACCCGTGCCGGCGTTCGTTCATCACGCGACCGCACCGAACAGGACGGGCAGGCGGTTGGGCGACCGGAACGCGTCCCCGTAGATGCCGGGCGCGTCAGCGTCGGGGTCCAGGCGCAGATCCCCGAGCCGGTCGAAGATCGCGTTCATCGCCACCGTGGTCTCCAGGCGCGCGAGGTGCTCGCCGAGGCACCGGTGCGGGCCGTCCGCGAATGCGAGATGCTGGGGGCGCACCTTGAACAGGTCGTAGGTCTCAGGATCTTCGAACACGCTCTCGTCGTGGTTGGCCGAGCCCAGGCAGAGGCTCACCTGTGCGCCTGTGGGCACCGTCGTGCCGTGGAAGTCGACGTCGACGGTCGCTTCGCGGTCGATGTATTGCACCGGCGCCTCCCACCGCAGCGCCTCCTCGATCGCGGCCGGCAGCAACGACCGTTCCTGCCGCACCGCTTCGAACTGCTTGGGGTCGTGCAGCAAGGCATACAGCAGCGTTCCCAGCAGCCGGTAGGTTGTCTCGGCGCCGGCCGGCAGCAGCAGACGGAGGAACCCGTAGATCTCTTCCTCGTCGAGCGGCTGCCCGTCGACCTGGGCATGGACGAGGCTCGAGATCACGTCGTCGGTGGGCGTGCGCCGACGCTCCTCGACGATGCCCGCGAAGTAGTCGCGCAGCTCCGCCGAGGCCCGCAGCCCGGTCTCGATGTCGCCCGCGATCGTGATGAGCTGGATCGACAGGCGCATGAACCGCTCGAAGTCGTCGACCGGGATGCCCAACAGCTTCGCGATGATGCGGATCGGGAACTGGATCGTCAGCTCACGCACGAGCTCTGCCGCACCGCGAGGCGCGAACGCGTCGATCAAGGTGTGCACCGTCGGCGCGATCAGGGTGTGCTCCCACTCTTGCAACGCGGTCCGGCGGAACGCACCACCGATGATGGCACGGTGCCGCACGTGATCCTTGCCGTCCATCGACAGGATCGACGGGCCGAGCACCATCCCGATCTGCTTGGTGTAGGCCCGCGAGCTGAACGTCTCGGGGTTGCGCAGGACGTATTCGACGTCTGCGTAGCGATACAGCGAGTAGATGTCCTGACCGACGAACCCCATCCCGCGGTCGATCGGCTGCTCGCGTCGCGACCACTGATAGCCGGTATACGGGTCGCTGGAGTTGCCGACGGCGGCGGCGATCAGCTCGTCGAGGTCGTCCATCAGAACGCGATCGGCACCATGTTGGGCGAGCGGAACGCGTACCCGATCACATCGGCATCGCCGTCGAGGCGGATCTTCGGGAAACGGTCGAGGATCATGTCGAGGGCGACGGATGCCTCCAGACGCGCGAGATGCTCGCCGAGGCAGCGATGCACCCCGTCACCGAACGCCATGTGCGAGAGGTGCTGTTTGTCGGCGCGGTGGACGTCGTAGGTGTCGGGGTCTCCGAACTTCGTCGGATCCCTGTTGCACGCACCGAGCGCGATCATCATCGGCGTTGCCTCAGGGATGTCGACGCCCCCGAGCGAGGTCGCGTGCACCGCCTCGCGCATCGCGAACTGCACGGGTGCTTCCCATCGCAGCGCTTCCTCGATCGCCTCGCCGATCAGCGTGCGATCGGCGCGGACCGCCTCGAGTTGCTCACGGTCACGGAGCAACGCGAGCAGCAGGTTGCCGGTGAGGCGGTAGGTCGTCGCCGCGCCCGCTGGGATCAGCAGGCGCAGGAACCCGTGGATGACCTCGGGGGGCAGGCGCTCGCCCTCGATCTCGGCCTGCACCAGATCGGTGATGAGGTCCTCGGTCGGATCGCCGCGCCGCTGATCGAGCACGACCTGGAAGTAGGCCTGCGCCTCCTTGGCGGCCGCTTTGCCTCGCTGCCAATCGACCGCGGCGCGCTCCAGATCGATGGCCCAGCGCTGCCACTTCGCCCGGTCGACCGACGGCACGCCGAGGATCTGCGCGAACACGCGCACGGGCATCTGCCAGGTGAAGTCGCGGACCATCTCGGCGCGCCCTTTGGCCGCGATCCGGTCGAGCAGCTCGGCGACCACCGGCACGATCACGCTGTCCTTCCAGCGCCCGACGACGGCAGGGCGGAACGCATGGACGATCAAGCGGCGGTGGACGAAGTGCTCGCGCCCATCCATCTCAAGGATCGTGCGGCCCAGCAGCGGACGCATCCATCGGCCGTTGATGCGCGCCGAGTAAGTCTCCTGGTCGCGGAAGATCTCGGTGGCGTGAGCGTAGGAGTACACCATCGTCACGTCCGCGCCGAGGTGGTTCGCCCGCATGACCGGAGCCTCCGCTCGCGCGGTCGCATAGCCGGTATACGGATCGAGGTCCGCGCCGATGTTCGCGGCGAGGAGCTCGGCGAGGTCGAGATCGTCGGAGGTCGTAGACACCGGCCGCATCATCGGTCTGACGCGCGAGTCAGGTCAAGGCTCGGTCACTAGGTATGCTCGCGCGGATGTTCCCCACGGATCCGATCTATGACGAGCCCGTCCGCGGCAGCTACCCGGGGATCGGCCTGCTGGGCATGCCCGGCATCGACCGTGTCGGGGTGCCGGGCCGGGCCGTCATCCCGCCGCCGCCTATCCACCACCTGTTCGGGATGAAGCCGGTCGAAGCTGGCTACGGCTACGGCGTCTTCGAGATGCCGGCGAGTCCGTGGCTGCAGGCCCAAGCCGGGATCTACTTCGCCGGCGTTTCCGCGCTCGTCAACGACGCGCCGCTGGGCAGCGCGATCCTGTCGACGGTGCCACCGGGCGTGTTCGGCGTGACCTCGGAGCTGTCGATGAACTACCTGCGCCCCGTCGGGGTGTCGAGCCGGGTCCTCACCGGGCGGGCCGAGATGATCGCGGTCGGACGCTCGCAGGGCCTCTCGCAAGCCACGGTGACCGACGCGGACAACAAGGTGCTGTCGCACTCGACGTCGCGCTACTTCCTGCAGCGGATCGATCCGCCGCCTCCGCCGACACCGCCGGAAGAGACCCTCGAGATCCCGACCTACGACACGCCCGACCCATACCAACGCGATCTGCCCGCCGACCTGATCGTGCCCCGCGAGGCGTGGGAGCACCTCAGCGGCCTCGAGCTGTTCCGCCACGTCATCGCCGGGGAACTGCCCCACGCACCGTTCGCGCGCCTGTTCGGCTCGCGCGTCGTCGAGGCGGATGAGGGAACGCTGACCGTCTCCCTCCCGGCGACCGGATGGCTCACGAGCCCGGCGCGCACGATCTACGGGGGCTTCCTCGCGTTCCTCGCAGACTCCACGATGACGGGCGCGCTCACCACGACGCTGCCTGCGCGCCACTCCGTGGCCACCCTCGACGTCAAGGTGCAGTTCCTGCGACCCGGTCTGCCCGACGGCCGCGACATCTCCTGTCGCGCCGAGGTCGTGCACCGGGGCCGGTCGCTGGGCGTAACGCGCTGCGAGATCCTCAACGCCGACGGCAAGCAGATAGCACTCGCGACGGGTTCGGCGATGGTGCTGGACCGCCCGTGGGCGGAAGTGTCGGTGGCCGACGAGCCCGCAGGCGAGGACTGACTCAGCCCTCGAACTGCTTATCGCGCTCCGCGAACACTTCCTTCATCGACGACTTCTGCTGACGCGCCGCCAGCGCGTCCAGTGCCGTCTTCGTGTTGTGCGTGAACTGGTGCACCATGAAGTGATACTCCAACGCGTTGCGGAACCCTCCGAGATCCTCGGACTGGTTGATCGAGCGCTTCACGTTCTGGGCGGTGATCGTCGGCAGCTTCGCGATGCGCTCGGCGAGCGCGAACGTCTCTTCCTCCAGCCGCTCGCGCGCCACGACGCGGTTCACCAGTCCGAGCCGCAGCGCGTCGGGCGCGCCGAGCTCGTCGCCGGTCCACAAGAACTCCTTCGCCGCGCGCGCGCTCATGTCCCTGATCTCGACGAGCGCCTCGACTCCCGCGCCGGTCATGCGCAGCACAGGGTTCTGGAACACCGCGTCGTCCGAGGCGACGATCAGGTCGCACATCACCGCGAGCATCATGCCCCCCGCGATGCACTTGCCCTGCACCATCGCGATCGTCGGCTTGCGCAGGTCGCGGATCGCGACGGACTTGTCGAAGTACATCGTCCGCTCGTGGTCGAGCTTGCCCTCGGGCGTCTTGCGCTTCTCGTGCCACTCATCCGACGGCGCCTCGCCGACGTAGGCCTTGAGATCATGGCCGGAGCTGAAATGCGGACCCGCGCCGGCGAACACGATGACGTTGACGTCCGCATCGAGGTCGGCAGCCCGCGCGGCGGAGTCGAGCTCGGTGAGCAACGCGGTGTTCTGGGCGTTGCGTACCTCGGGCCGGTTCATCGTGATGATCTCTACCGCGCCGCGGCGCTCGACGAGGAGGGTCTGGTATCCCATGCAGTCATCCTAAGCCTGCTCGGACGTCGCGCCTATCATGCCTCGATGGGGTTGTTAACTCGATACCTGCGCCGGCGCGCGACCAGGGTCGGCCACGGCCAACAGCTCGAGCGGATACGCGAGGCGCACGAAGCCGTCGTGCGCCAGCACGCCTCCGGCGCGCGATGGCGGCGCATGGGCGACGGCAGTTGGGTGCGATACAGCCATCTCGGCGAAGCGTGGGAGCCGGCAACCCCTCCGGAAACGCTGATCGAGCTGGCCGCGAACGAGCCGACGAACTCCGAGTGGAGATGCAGCCCCATCGGGGTGTGGACGCGGGAAGACCTGCCGGCCGAGCCCTAGCCGCTCAGGCGCGCGCCGAGCTCGAGGATCACCTCGACCAGCGCGTCGATGTCGCGCTGGGTCGAGCGCCAGTTCACGATCGCCGGCCTGAACGCCACCCGTCCCTCATAGGTCGTCGTGCCGACGAAGACCCTGCCGTCGGCGAGCACGTCCTCCCCCAGTCGCCGGTTGAGGTCGTCGAGCATGGTGGGATCCGCCCCTGGT
>JBKJXT010000362.1:0-5208 GCA_046716205.1 Actinomycetota bacterium | reverse complement strand
TCTCTTCGGCGGCGGTCTCCGGGAAGGCCGGCACTGCCTTGACGACCTGCAGGTGACGACCGGGCGCTGCTTCGAGGCCATCGGTCAGCAGGCGCGCCTCGAGGGCGAGCATGAAGTTACGGTCGATCTCGGGGTCCGGGAGCGCAGCCAGGGCGTCCGCGATAGCAACCAGTTGGCTGTTCGCAGGCGCGGCATTGGCCCGACCCTCGAGAGCGAGCGCCAGATTCAAGTGTTCCCCCATCGGCTTCATCTATCGATCACCATCCGATACCCCAAAACGAGCCGCCTCGGATTCCGTTCGGCCCCCACTGCGACCATTTTCAGAAAGTCTCACGGTTGCGGCGAATGGCGTGTCCGTTATGTCGACGACACCGCCCTTGACCAGCAGCTTCTGCAGCGCCTTGAGGCCGCGGAACTGCAGGGTCCGGACGGTCCCTTCCTTCTTGCCCAGGGCCGTCGCCACGTCGGTGACGTCCATCCCCTGGATGAACCGCATCGTGATGACGTCGCGCTGGTCGGGGCTGAGCTGCTTGATCGCGGTGTAGATGCCGCTGTTGGTCGCGTTCTCCATGACCTGCGACTCGGTGGAGCGCGCCTCGCCGGCCGCGTCCTCGGGCATCTCGTCGTTCAGGATCTCTAGGCGCGCCCGCGAGCTCTTGGCGTTGTCCAGGATCAGGTTTCGAGCGATCCGCAGCAGCCAGGAGCCGAAGTCGGCGCCGGTCCAGTTGAAGTCTTCGATCTTGCGCAGCGCCCGCAGGAAGACCTCTGCCGTCATGTCCTCGGCCATCGCCTTGTTGTTGTTCAGGCGGTAGAAGAGGAACTTGTAGACGGTGGGCAGGTAGGTGCGGTACAGCGCTGCGAAGGCTTGCCGGTCTCCCGCTTTGGCGAGGGCCAGGAGCTCCGGCACCTCTGGTGTCGCGGAGGTCATCTCCACGGAGAGGTCGGAGTCGGGCACAACCACAGCGAGGTCCGGGGCGTCAGCCACCGATCCTTGGGCCACGGTCTCCCGTGTCGCTGCTTGTTCGAAGTCTGGCGTCATCGTGCTCCCCAAACAGGCCCTGCATCGGGACCCGTCCCTCCGTAACACGGTCTCCGGTCCCTATCCGGAGATTCGCCGGCAAGCCGGCTTCTCCTTCCCCAACGACAGAGACGTCCCGGTTGTTACGCAGGTGTCCTGGTCTTTTTCACTCGTCCTGGATGCCTCTGATGTGAAGATACACCCCCTTTGCGCGTTCCACCAGGGGGAACTGTCCGAAACGTCGTTCCAAAACAGAGAAAAGAAGTTCTCTTCCCAAATGGAAACCAAGGGTTTCGGAGCGCGGCGCGGAGGGAGACAACGCCTGAAGCGCGGGCCAGGCGCGGATCGATCGCTGCCGGCGCGCGCGGGCGCGTCCGTTAGCGCGTGAAGCGCAGGATCGCGTCGCGTGCGAGTTCGGCGGCCACGATCGGGCTGAGCCCGCTCGAGTCGATAGGCGGGGCGACCTCCAGGATGTCGAGCCCCACGATGTTGAGGTCCCCGAGCGCCAGCAGCCCGGCGCGCAATTCCTTGTAGGTAGGCCCACCCGGCTCCGGCGTGCCCGTCCCCGGCAGGATGCTCGGGTCCAGCACGTCGATGTCGAGGCTGACGAACACTGGCCGGCGCCCGACGATGTCTCGCATCGCCTGCGGCAGAATCACATCGTCGGTCGCGGCGACCAACAGCTCCTGGGCGTCCTTCCACTCCTGGCGCGCGCCGCTGCGCACGCCCAGCACGCTCGTCGGCCCCGCCAGCGCCATCCGGCGCGTCCCGCACGCGTGCGAGTATGGGTTGCCCTCGTAGTCCTCGCGCATGTCCATGTGCGCGTCGAACACGATGTGGCAGAGGTTCGGATACACCGCGCGCAAGCCCTCGCTGGTTCCCACCGACACCGAGTGGTCGCCGCCCAAGGTCACGACCAGCGCACCCGTGGCGGCCCATCGCTCGGTCGCTTCCGAGATGATGCCCATGACCTTGGACGCGTCGAGCCCGTCGACGGCCAGGTCGCCGGCATCCGCCAGGTCGATGTCCTCCAGGTCGGCGCGCACGATCGGCGACCACGTCTCGATCGAGTCGCTCGCCTCGCGCACGGCCAGCGGCGCGAACCGCGCCCCGTCACGGTGCGAGATGCCGCCGTCGTAGGGCGCGCCTTGGATCACGACGCGGGCCGGCTGATCGTTGGCAGGGCGTGCCGCGAGATACAGGACGTGGTTCATGACCGGCGCGCCTCTTCGCCCGGCGACACGCCCCAGGTCTCTGGCGGACCGTCCGGCGCGATCACGTCGGCCACGATCTTTGGAACGTCGAAGGCGCCCCGCTGGAGCTCTGGGGTCCAGTAACGGGACGCGATCCCGCGATCGGCGGCCCGCTTCGCGGCGGTTTCCACATCCAGACGCAGGCGCTCCCCCGCGAGGGTGAACGACCACAACGACCCCGGGTAGGTCGGGATGTTGGCCAGATACACCCGCACGTCGGCGAAGGCGCCGCTGGCGATCGTGTAGGTGCGGTGCAACTCGTCCTGTTGGAAGTACGGCGAGCCGGACTGCGCGGCCAGTACGCCACCCTCGGTCAGCCGGCCATGGGCGGCACGGTAGAAGTCGTCGGTGAACAGACCTTCGCCCGGCCCGACCGGATCGCTGTTGTCGATGAGGATGGCGTCGAAGCTCGCGCCCCCGTCCATGACGTAAGCGATGCCGTCGGCGAAATGCACCTCGGCGCGCGGATCGTTGAACGCGTCCCCCGAGATCGACGGCATGTGCGCTCGACACAACCGCGTCACGGCTTCGTCGATCTCGACCATGACGGCGTGTTCCACCGTCGGGTGCTGAAGGACGCGACGGAGCGTTCCGCCGTCTCCCCCGCCGATGATCAACACGCGCCGGGGCGCCTTCAGTGTCAGCAACGGCACGTGCACGAGCATCTCGTGGTACACGAACTCGTCCCGCTCGGTCGTCTGCACCAGACCGTCGAGCATCAGCAGCCGCCCGAAGGCGGCGTTCTCATAGATGTCGATCTGCTGGAACGGCGAGCGCTCGGAGGCGAGAGGCTCGCCTTCGTATGCATAGGTGAAGCCCGGAACGACCGGCTCTGCGTAGCGGTTCACACCACCAGGCCGCGCTTGACCTCGACCACCTGGATGCTGCCGGGCGAGAAGTACTTCTGCAGCATCTCGATGCCCGCGTCGAAGTCCATGTTCGGCCCGCAGGTGAACATGTCGACGGCCGCGTAGCCGTGCTCGGGCCAGGTGTGGATGGAGATGTGGGACTCGGCGAGGATGCAAACGCCGGAGTAGCCGCCGTTCGGGAACGGGATGAACCGCGTATCCAGAAGCGTCGCTCCGGTCGCTCGCACGCATTCGATGAGAGCCTCTTCGCCCAGGTCGGGTTTATCGAGGATATCGGCCGACCAAAGCTCGATCAGGAAGTGGCGTCCAAGCGCGTTCATCCAGTCACCCCCTCCACGGCCGGTCGCCCGGCTCGGTCCACAACACAGCGGCGGCGATGGCAGAGCCGATCTTTTCCACTGTGTGCTCAGCGGTCGCGAAGTGGATCTCGTAGTCGGTGAAGCCACGCACACGCATGCCCTCTTCCACCATCAGGCGAGTGCGCTTCTCGATCTCGCCTGCGGTCTCGTCGAGCCCGTGTGCTTCCATGATCACCCCGCCCTGCGGAGTCCAGCCCAAACCGATGCAGGCAGAAACGACCTGACCGGGGGTTGAGGAGACGACCTTCGCGTACGCGGCCGGAGTCAGAGCGCCGTATGGGAGGTCGGGAAGCGGCGCGATGCGCGCGCCGGTTGGAACGATGCTGCTTACGCGCAGCAGGTTAACGTCGCCTACGCCACCCGCACGAAGTGCGTTGTCGAAGGCTGTGAGCTCGGAATCGCCTTCGGCGTTCCCAGCTGCGAGACAGACGAGCTTAGGTTGATCGTACAACGCACCCCCTTCGGCACCCCGGTCGTTCGCCGGGCCAGCAACAGGTAGTTCGGTGACACACCTTGCACAAGCGAAGCGCGGTCCCGGTTTTGCAGACCGCGCGAGGGACCTTTATAGAGCACGGGACCCCCCTTCGCAACTACGTTGTCAACCTTCCTGCGCAGGGGGCTTCGGAGAGGCCCTTTCCACGGCTCCACGCGCGAAACAGCGAGGGACCCCGAGGCGGTCCGCGGCCACATCGGGCGTCGATCTCCGAGCGAGGCGTGCCCGCAGGCGCCTATCAGTTCCGGATCGACAACACCGGCACAGCCGGGTCCTGCCGTAACGAAACCCGGGATCGGCAGTGTTTCCGACGCAATCGACGCGAATGCCATCCAATCGCCGCGACCCGGCACGACGCGCTGCCGCCGCCCGATCCGAACTGGTTCGGTCCCGCCACGGTGACAAACGCGGTCAGACCGCAGCCGTCGTCGAGCCCATCGACGAACCCTTCACCCGAGCCGACCCCCGACAGATATCGCGCGAACATGGTCACCGGAACGAGGACGCGGGGCGGTTGTTGCCAGGCCGTGCCACCGCGTGCGCGCCATCGAGCGACAGAGCTATCGCGGTGGGATTACCCAATCGCCTAGGTTGACAGATCGGGAGAAGCGGGAAGTCGCGACCTGCAACTTCAACTCAAGGCGTCGCGCCAAGCGATTGGGACCCCCACTCGCTTCACTTATCCGGGCGCCGTCTTCCCTGATCCCGCGCAAGCCTCAATCCTTCCGGTGAAATCGACTCCGGCTTCCGTCGGTAGCGTCTCGTCCACGTGTGGTGGGAGCCGCGAAGCGAAGAGGAGTCGACGTGGCGTTCGCTGCGCTCGAGCTGCGCTGCCGCGCACGGCGTCGCAACGCCCACACGAGAACGATCGCACCGACAATCACGCCGGAGACGATCGCGAGCTGCAGCAGCATCACCTTCTGGTCGGCGCTCAGGCCGGGACACGACCCGTAGCACGACTCCGCGATCACCGGGAGCAACAGCACGAACCGATTGTACGGGGGTGGGTCAAAACTCCTCAGCCATGAGCGGCGTTCTACCCCGGGCGGACCTGGAGAGCCACTCGGCGCGAAGTCTCGCGAGACTGGCGCTCCTGTTCGGGCGGAGGATGGGGGCGATCCTTGGCGCGAAACGTCAGGAGCCGCCTTTCGGCGGCTCCTGGGCAACTGCGTTTCCGCAGGTCATAGCGCGTGCGGGTGAGAGGACTTGAACCTCC
>JBKJXT010000361.1:0-2529 GCA_046716205.1 Actinomycetota bacterium | reverse complement strand
CGCTCATCGAGGGGGCGGCGGGCCTCGTTCTGCGCAAGCCCTACCGGAGCGACCAGGACAGGGGGCATCAGGTATACGCTGGCGCGTCGATAAGCGCGACGCCCGCGATCGACACGACGACCGGGTTCGCCTACGCCGGCACCACCAGCGCATACACGCCGCAGCTGGAGCCGGCGTTCGCGAACTCCATCATCAAGGTGGACCTCCGTCGCGAGTCCCCGACCTTCGGCGAGCTCCTTGATCACTACAAGGGCGACACGTTCGATCGCGTCGTCCCCACGTACAGCCAGCAGCAGTGCACCGACCTTCCGACACCACCTCCTCCGCCGATCGTGCCGTCGGGCCGGGGCGTCGGCGCCTGCGGCGACGTAGACGTCGACTTCGCCTCATCGCCCAACCTGTTCCGCAACGCTGCAGGCTCGCAGCTCGTCGGCGCTTCACAGAAGTCCGGGGTGTTCCACGCAGCGAAACTCGACGATCTCTCACCGGCGTTCGAGACCGTGTGGGGTCCTGCCCAGCCCTTCGGTGGGGTATCCACCGCTTACGACGGCGCGCGCATCATCGGCGGCGCCGCGCCTCCCGGGCAGCTGTGGGCGGCGGGAACCGACGGAGCGCTGCGATGGATGAGCCCGGTGGCCGACGGCGCGCACTACGGGATCCCGGTCGCCGTCGCCAACGGGGTGGCGTACACCGTCGACGTGAAGGGGTTCCTCGATGCCTACGACGCGCAGACCGGCGCGCCGCTGCTGCATCGCCCGATCGCCCACGCGGGCACGGGCGGCGATGCGCTGCTGAGCTTCGCGGGCGTGAGCGTCGCCGGCGGGACCGTCTTCGCCGCGACCGGCTTCCAGTCCACCGGAGCCGACGCCTTCAACCTGTCCAACGGGTATGTCGTCGCGTTCCGCCCTGCGGACCTATAGACGGAGCGAGCACGAAATGTTCCAAACAAGCAGGTATCGCGCCGGCCGTGGCCAATCAAGCGAACACGACATACGAAACAACAGGGGGGATCCGGATGCGCTCGAAAGCCGTACTGCACGTGCTCATGATCAGTCTCGTCGCCGGCTTGGCCGGCATGGTTCCAAGCGCCGCCGCCGGGAGCTGTGCAGCTCCGTCTGCCGGTGGTGACTGGGCGCAGCACGGGGGAGACCTGCTGGGCACCCGCAGCCAGCCGGCCGAGACCACCTTGGGGACGGGCAACGTCCTCAACCTCGACTACAAGTGGGCGTCTGCGTCCGCCGATGTCGGCGCCGTCGGCAACATCCAGACCATCCCGGTCGTCGCAGACGGCTGTGTGTACGTCCAAACCTCCAACGGCGGCTTCTGGCTCATCGCGCTGAACGCGGACACCGGCGAGCTCGTGTGGAAGCGTCAACTCGAGGCGGGCGGCTGTCACAACGCACCGGTCGTGCGCGACGGCATCATCTACATCAACGAGCCGTCGCAGGCGCCCGCGAAGACGGGCCCGCGCCTGATCGCGCTCAACGCGAAGACCGGCGCCGTGATCTTCCTCGGTGAACCCCTCGCGACCGAGCCAAGCACGGGCGCGAACGCAGGCTGCGCTGCTCCCGTCGCGCTGCTGGGTGATGTTGCGCTGATCGGGATCACCAACGGCGAGAACGATGGTCGCCGCGAAGGCGGCTACGCCGTCGTGGACGCAACGAACGGCAACAAGATCAAGCGCGTGTACACGGTGCCGGACGACCAGGCCGCGGCCGGGTTCGGCGGCTGCTCGCTGTGGAGCGGCTGGTCAATCGACCCCGTCACCAAGCACGCCTACACAGGCACCGCTCAGCCCTCGACCTGGACGGGCCTGGAGAGCGAACTCTGTAACTCGCTCATCAAGATCGACCTCGATCGGTTGAGCCAAACCTTCGGCGAGATCGTCGGCGCGATGAAGGGCACGGTCGACGACCCGCCGTACATCGACGTCGACTTCGGCGCCGCGCCGACCGTCGTGAAGGATGTGAACGGCCGCCAGGTCGTCGGGATGCTGCAGAAGTCGGGCTACTTCCACGCCAGCTACACGCGTCACATGACGCACGCGTGGACGCTGCCGGTGTCGCCGGTCGGCGCCGCTCTGGGCAACCACACCGCATCTGCTAGCGACGGCAAGAACATCTACACCGTGGGCGCGTACACCGGCCTGTTGTTCTCGCTGAACGGCACCACGGGGCGCCCGAACTGGGTCAGCGCGGTCACCGCACCGGTCGCGACGAACTCCGTGGCATACGCCAACGGCGTCGTCTACTACGGTGACGAGAAGGGCTTCTTGAATGCCTTCGACGCCGCAACGGGCGTGTTGCTGTTCACCCGCCCGGTGACCGCCGACAAGGAAGGCTGCAGGCGCAACCAGTCCGGCGGCGTCGCGGTCGCCCGCAACAAGATCTACATGGCATGCGGGCCGGTGCTGGCGGTCTACGGGCTCTAAGCAGCACAGGATCACCGACGAGGGGTGGGGTTGCCCCCCCAGGTCCGACGTCCAGGGGCCCCAGTTGGTTCCCCAGACCATGCCCTTATTGCCGCGCC
>JBKJXT010000360.1:0-3379 GCA_046716205.1 Actinomycetota bacterium | reverse complement strand
CCTTGAGTGCAGCATCGTCCAGGCTGGTAAGGATCGTGACGGCGAGCAGTTTCGTACCTGCCTTCGCGCCGGCGGCAGCCTCGAGCATCGCGCGCCCGCCGAGTGCATGCACGTTGACCATCCGCAGACCCAGCGGCTGCAGCGCGGTGAGCGCGCGCGAGACGGTGGTAGGGATGTCGTGGAGCTTAACGTCGAGGAAGACGTCGTAGCCCTCGACGGCGCGGACCGCGTCGGGGCCGTGCGCCATGAACTGCTCGAGCCCGACCTTGTAGAGACCGGCGGCGTCGCCGATCCCCGAGACCAACGCGCGCGCCTCGTCGATGGTCGGAACATCCAGCGCCACGATGATCGGGTTCACGCTCATCCTTCGATCTTCACCTGGCCTCGGATCTGCTCAAGGTTGTCGATCCCGTTCTGTTCGCAGAAGGCGCGGATCCCTCGCGCGATCTTCTGCGTCGCCAGCGGGTCGTAGAAGTTCGACGTCCCAACGGCAACCGCGGTCGCGCCCGCAAGGATCAGCTCGATCGCGTCCTCGGCCGTCTGTACCCCACCCATCCCGATGATCGGCACGTGCGGCATCGCCCGGTGCACCGTCCAGATGCGCGCCACGGCGATCGGCTTGATAGCCGGGCCGCTGAGCCCGCCGGTGCCGGTCGAGAGCTTCGGCTTGCGCGAGTACACGTCGATCGCCATCCCGAGCGTCGTGTTGATCAGGCTCAGTCCGTCCGCACCGGCCCCCACCACGGCCGCCGCGATGGATGCGATGTCAGTAACGTCGGGCGAGAGCTTCACGAATAGTGGAACGTCGGTGTGCTCACGCACGGCGCGCGTCACCTCCGCGGCACGACGCGCGTCGAGCGCGAACATGAAGCCGCGGTCCTCGAGGTTCGGGCAGCTAAGGTTCATCTCGATCGCGGTCAGACCGTCCGCGCCTCGCAGTGCCTGCGCGCAGCGGACGTAATCCTCGACGCTGTGGCCGCCGATGCTCGCGACGGCGGGCACGCCGCGCGCAGCCAGCCACGCCAGGTCGTTGTCGCGCCAGGCCACAACGCCGGGGTTCTGCAACCCGATCGCGTTGAGCATCCCGCTCGCTGTTTCCGCGCCGCGCGGGGTCGAGATCCCCAGCCGTGGTTCCGGTGTCACCGTCTTGCACACGATCGCGCCCAGCTCGTCGAGGTCCACGAACCGCGACATCTCATTGCCGCTGCCGAAGCATCCACTGGCGGTCACGACCGGGTTCGCGAGGCGCGCCCCCCCCAGATCGATGCTCAGGTCCATGCGATGTCTGCCCCGTCGAAGACTGGTCCTTCGGTGCACGAGCGCAGGTGCTTGATCGCGCCGTCCACCCGCACGCCGAACACGCACGTCCAGCACACGCCGATCCCGCACGCCATGAACTCCTCGACCGCGACCTGTGTGGGGACGGTCGACACCCGCGCGACGGCCTCGAGCATCCGGTTGGGGCCGCACGCGTAGACCGTGTCGATGCCGTGCTCTGCGACGAGGGATGGCATCGGATCCACCACCAGCCCGCGTACGCCGGCACTGCCGTCGTCGGTAACGATCGTCACACTCGCACACGTCTCGATGAACGCCGGGTCGGTGAACAGGCGCGCGGCGGAACGAGCACCGACCACGGCATGCGCGCTGCCGCCGCGCGCCGCTACCGCCTCGGCCACCGTCGCCAGCGCAGCGGTCCCGTAGCCGCCGCCGACCAGCAGCACCGAACCTGGGTCCTGGGGGATGTCGAAGCCGTGTCCGAGCGGACCGACGACGCTGAGTGAGGACCCCTGCGCACAGCGCGCGAGCCAGCCGGTGCCCACGCCGATCGCGTCGAAGGCGATCGATACGACATCGCCCTCGGTCCGATACACCGAGAACGGCCGGCGCAGCAGATGCGACCCGTCCCCGATCGCGATGTTGACGAACTGGCCGGGCACGAACGTCGAGGCGATCGCCGGCGCCTCGAAGGCCAACACGCGGTAGGCACCGAGCCGTTCGCAACCGACGACCGGCGCGTCGATCACGACGGGATCAGCGACGATCGCGCTCATCCCGCGTGGTACTCCTGCAGGCTCAGCACCGTCGGGCTGCCGTGCTCGAGATCATCGACTCCTTGGACGGCCGCTTGCAGCGCGCTCATCGTCGTGATCGACGGAACCCCGTAGCGCACGGCGGCGGTGCGGATGTAGTCGCCGTCCTTACGCGGGCCCCAGCCGCTCGGGGTGTTGATCACCAGATCCACCTTGCCCGCGGCGAGCAGGTCCCCGACATGCGGGCTCCCCTGCCCAATCTTGGGGATGGTCTCGCACGCGACGCCGTTGCGCCGCAGCATCTCCGCGGTCCCGTCGGTCGCCAGGATCGTGAACCCGAGATCCGCCAGCCGCTTGACCGGCAGCACGACGTTGCGCTTGTCGGAGTCGCGCACGCTCACGAACACCGAGCCGCTGCGCGGCAGGCGCGCATCCGCCGCCTCCTCTGCCTTGGCGAAGGCCATCCCGAAAGAACGGTCGATCCCCATGACCTCGCCGGTGGACTTCATCTCCGGCCCTAGCAGCGTGTCCACGCCCGGGAAGCGGCTGAACGGCAAGACCGCTTCCTTGATCGCGACGTGGTTCAGCTCGGGATGCGTGAGCGTCGCGGGCAACAGACCGACTTCGCGAAGGGACGCGATGCTCTCCCCCGCCATGACGCGCGCGGCCGCCTTCGCGAGTTGCACGCCGGTCGCCTTGCTCACGAAGGGCACCGTGCGGGAGGCGCGCGGATTGGCCTCCAGCACGTAGATCTGTCCGGCGCGCACCGCGAACTGGATGTTGATCAGGCCGCGCACGCCCAGCGCGAGCGCCATCTTCTGGGTCGACTCGGCGACCTCGGCGATCTGCGCGCGCGACAGCGTGTGCGGCGGCAGCACGCACGCGGAGTCACCCGAGTGGATGCCGGCCTCTTCGATGTGCTCCATGACGCCGCCGATGTAGATGTCGGTGCCGTCGCACAGGGCGTCCACGTCTACCTCGATCGCGTCCTCCAAAAAGCGGTCGATCAAGATCGGGTGTGCCGGCGAGACTTGCGCAGCGGTCTCGATATAGCGCGCGAGCATCGCGTCGTCGTAGACGATCTCCATCGCGCGCCCGCCGAGCACGTAGCTCGGCCGCACCAGCACGGGGTATCCGATCCGGGTCGCGATCTCCTTGGCCTCCGAGAACGACGTCGCCATCCCCCACGGCGCGTGCGGCAGCCCGAGTTCGCCGAGGAGCTCGCCGAACCGGCCGCGATCCTCGGCGCGATCGATCGCCTCCGGCGGCGTTCCCAGGATCGGCACGCCTGCGGCCTCGAGCGCGCGAGCGAGCTTCAACGGCGTCTGGCCGCCCAGCTGCACCAT
>JBKJXT010000359.1:0-3161 GCA_046716205.1 Actinomycetota bacterium | reverse complement strand
GGTCGAGCTCGACCTGGACTTCCAGGCGTGGGGCGGCGCGCAAGGCACGGTCGAACGATCCAAGGACGTGGACGAGATGGGGTTCGTCCGCGTCGTATCGAGTGGCCATTTCGAGCAGCCCGGTCGGTACGCCGGCCGCATCCGGCTCGGCAACCGCCAGGCGACGATCGACGGCGCTGGCGTACGCACTCGGACCTGGGGTACGCGCAGCGAAACCTCGACGCACGCGTCGCGATGGTTCGCCGCTTCGTTCGGCCCAACGTTTGCGTTCTCTGCCCGAGGCGTGAGTTTGGGAGACCGGACGATGCAGAGTGGGTGGTTCTTGACCGCCGACGGGATGCGAGTGGTGACGGCCGTGCGCGCCGAGCTCGAGTACGAAGGGCGGGCACCGGCCGCGGCGCACCTGCAGATCACCGACGACACCGGCGCGTGCCACGACGTCGAGGGCGAGGCGATCGTCGCGCTGCCGATCCGCGAAGCGGGCGCGCGCGTGTATCAGACGATGATGCGGTTCCGGTGCGACGGTCGCGTGACGCTCGGGCTGGTGGAGGTCGTCGAACCGTGACCCAAGAGCAGTGGCCACTCGTCGCCGAACTGGTGCGCGCCGAGTGTGACGCCTACATCCTCGACGCGCGCGATGATGCGACGTGGGTCCAGCCGACGCGGTGCCCGCCGTGGACCGTGCTCGATCTCACCCGCCACCTCGCGGCGACGTTCCATCGTTACGTCGAGCTGCTGCGCCGGACGCGCGCCGGCGAGACGCGCGCGCCGTTCACGCCCGACGAGCTCGGCGAAGAGAACCTGCGCGCCGTCCGGGAGTTCGCGGGCGATCCCCACGACACCCTCTGCGAGGAGGTCGCGCGGTTCGCCTCGCTCGCCGGCGATCCCGCCGAACCGATCCTGAACCAGCGCGGGACGGTTCCGGTGGGATTGCAGATGCGGTGGGGACTGAATGAGCTTGCCGTGCACCACGACGATCTCGCGCAGGCGGTCGGGCGCGCCTACCGGCCGCCCGACGCGGTCATCGACGCGATCGTGCCTGCGTACGAGCCCTTGGGGCGCGGCGCGCCGGACGCAGGGGAAGACCGCTGGGCGTGGATCCTGCGCGCGACCGGCCGCCGAGGAAGGGTTCCAGCGGCGCCACGGCGAAGCACATCGATGATGAGACGTGCCACGTTCGCACTCGTACTCGCCGCGACGCTGGCGAGCACCCCGCCGTCGGGTGCCGCCACGGTCTACATCGCCACGTTCGAAACGACCTTCTATACCTGCGGCGCCTGGTGCAGCGGTTTCGACTCCGCGTCTTTCTGGGAGTACCGGGAGGTCTCCGGCGGAGTGGTGGTGACTCGTGAAGCCTCCGTCCACATCGTCGCGATCAAGTGTCCACCGGCGGGCGGATGCGTATGGACTAACTGGTACGGGACACCCGGACCCGAGGTGTACCAGGATGCGCAAAGCGGAGAGATCCGCTTCGGGACGATCGTGGTCCGCGATGAGGAGGGCGCTACGTGCCGGGTGCACGTGTACTCGCAACAGCCGAGCGAGCCCACGCGGACCTCGCGCGGAGCCTCGTTCACCGGTGGGCAGGCAAGCCTCTACGCGCAGGAATCCGGGCGATCGACCTACGAATCGGTGATCGAGAGCCGCGATTGCGGGTGGTTCGCCCAGGGCGGCGGCACGCCGAACACCACGCACGATTTCTCGCGGACCGTATACGCGGTCGCTCCATGACTCAGCCGCGCAACGCTTCCGGGTACTTCAGCGCCGAGCCGGTGTTGACCAGCACGACGCGATCCTCGGCCCCCAGGTCTCCGCGCTTCACCAGCGCCTCGCACGCGGCGTAGGTCGCCGCGCCCTCCGGAGACGCGCTGACGCCGGTGGAGCGCGCGACCGTGCGCATCGCAGCCCGGATCTCGTCGTCGGTCACCGCGATCGCCGTCCCGGCGGTGCCTCGGATCGCCCGCAGCACCAGCAGGTCCCCGAGCGGCTTGGGCACGCGCAGCCCCGCCGCGATCGTCGAGGCGCCCTCCCAGAAGGTGGTCGTCTCCGCGCCGGTCTCGAACGCGCGCACCAGCGGCGCGCACCCGGCGGCTTGCACCGCGATCAGGCGGGGCAGCTCTCCGTTGACCCAGCCGATGTCGCGCAGGTCGATGAACGCGCGCCACATCCCGATCAACCCGACGCCGCCGCCGGCGGGATAGATGACCGCGTCGGGGAACTCCCATCCGAGCTGTTCGCAGATCTCGAGTCCGAGCGTCTTCTTGCCTTCGATACGGTACGGCTCTCGCAGGGTCGATACGTCGAACCATCCGTGCTCGGCGACACCTCGAGCGATCAGCGCGCCGGCGTCGGAGATCAACCCGTCAACCATCGTCACGTCCGCGCCGAACAGTTCCGCCTCCAGGCGGTTGATCGCCGGCGCATCCGACGGCATCGCGATGTGCACGTTGATCCCCGCCGACGCACCGTAGGCAGCCCACGCGCCACCGGCGTTCCCCGCGGTCGGGAGCGCGACGTCTTCGATGCCGAGCTCCAGACAGCGTGAGATCCCGCAGGACGCGCCGCGCGCCTTGAACGAGCCGGTCGGGTTGAGCCCTTCGTCTTTGATGATGAGCTCGGGAACGCCGATCTGCTCGCCGAGCCAGCCCGCGTCGATCAAGGGCGTGAACCCCTCACCCAGCGAGATGATGTTCTCTTCGGTATCGATCGGCAGGAACTCGAGGTAGCGCCACATCGTCGGTTCGCGCTCGGCGATCTCGTCGGGGTCCGCGAGCCGTGATACTGCACCGATGTCGTACTCGACGAGCAAGGGACTGCCACACTCGGTGCAGACGTTGGCCGGCACGTTCGCGTCGTAGCTCGCGTCGCAACGCGGACAAGAGAGATGCGTGACCGAGCTCAAGGCAACCGCAACGCAACGATCACGCCGTCGCGGATAGGAAGGATCGTCGACAGGTACCGGTCGTCGGAGGCGATCAGTTCGTTGTGCTCCTTGATGGCCTCGGTCCACGACGCCCTCTTGTCGTCGTCGTCGGCCACCGCGACGCGGCCGGACCACAGCACGTTGTCGCAGATGTAGTAGCCGCCGGCGCGCACACGGTCGCGCGCCGCTCGCCATGCATCGGGGTACCCGTGCTTGTCGATGTCGTTGTAGACGATGT
>JBKJXT010000358.1:0-5101 GCA_046716205.1 Actinomycetota bacterium | reverse complement strand
GGTTCGTAGAGCTTCGCGCTCGTCGCCGGGCCGCCGTCGCCGGAGAAGCCAGCTGCGCCATTGCCTGCAACCGTGGTGATCGTGCCCGAGGCGTCCACCTTGCGGATGCGGTTGTTCCAACTGTCCGCGATGAACAGGTTGCCGGACGTGTCTACTGCGATGCCAGATGCTTCGTTGAGCATCGCGCTCGTCGCCGGGCCGCCGTCGCCGGAGAAGCCACGTGTGCCATTGCCTGCAACCGTGGTGATCGTGCCCGAGGCGTTCACCTTGCGCACGCGGTGGTTGTACGTGTCCGCGATGAACAGGTTGGCCGAGGTGTCTACAGCGACGCCCTCTGGGGAGCGGAGGGTCGCGTTCGTGGCCGGACCGCCGTCGCCCCCGAGGCCACCGCCCGCGACGGTTGAGATGTCGCCCTGCGCGGCCCATGCGTTCTGCGCAAGGAGCGCACCCGAAACGATCGTCGCCAGGAGCAGGCGCCGCGCTCTCCCTCTAGTTCTCTGACCCATGCCTGCTCCTTCCAGGATCGAGGCTCAATCGGTGAGCCGGGCGAAGAGAACGACCCCGCCCAACAGAGCACGGCTGGAGATCGCTTGATCATCCCTCTGCTTTCGCCAGAGCCGAGGACGATTCCTGCCGATGGCCGCCGACCGATGTGACGAAGAGTTCCTGATGCGCAGGCGGAAGTGCCTTAGCCGAGCGGCCGGTGCAATTCCGGTGCAATCTGGCGCGCGCAACCGGGGTTCAGCGGGACCCGACGGGCACCAAACCCACCTCGCTTGTGCTGCAGATTCACCTCGGCAACGCATCCACCTGCGACGATGTTCGCGAACAGATTCAGGTTCGAGTCCCTCGCCCTCCGCCATCGAACATGCACGTTGTGATGATGCCGAGCATGCGTGAAGCGACGCGAACGTGAGCAACCCAACCAGGACCGCGATGGACACCGTTGCCGGAGTGGATCCGGTAACCCTGATGACGATCACTCCAGCGGATCTGTTTGCGGAGGTCCGCGAAGCGCTCCGGCGCTGGATGGATCCTCGTTCAGCGATCGCGGTCGATATCGAGGAAGGGCTCGTGAGCGGCCGGCGGCGCCGTGGAGGGGTCGGACACCTCTGGTGCGGCCGAGGGGTGAGGTCGATCGGGGTGGGGCGCTGCGTGTTCGGGTCCCTCCCCCTGCTCGCGCCGATCGGCACGTATCGATGTCCAAGCCGCAACGACGAGCACGACGGTGATGACGAGCAGTGACGCCCAGATCGGCAAGTGATACCACTCGGCGACGATCATCTTGATGCCGACGAACCCCATGATTACCCCGAGGCCCGTGCTCAGATAGCGGAACCGGCCGGCCATCCCGGCGAGGAGGAAGTACAGCGAGCGGAGTCCGAGGATGGCAAAGGCGTTGGCCGCGAAGACGAGGAACGGCTCGCGGCTGACGGCCAGGATCGCCGGAACGGAGTCCACCGCGAACACCACGTCGGTCGCCTCGACCAGCACCAGCACCGTGAACAGTGGAGTGGCGAGGCGACGGCCGTTCCTGCGGGTGAACAGCTTCTGGCCGTCGTACTCGTTGGTCGTGGGCATGATCCGCCGGACGAGCTTCAACACCGGGTTGCGCTCCGGGTGGACCTCCGCTCCTGAATGACGGGCGATCTTCACACCCGTGAGGATCAGGAAGCCACCGAACACGTAGAGGATCCAGTCGAAGGCGTCGAGCAGCGCGACGCCAGCGAAGATGAAGATCGCACGCAGCACAAGGGCGCCGAAGATCCCCCAGAAAAGAACGCGGAACTGATACTGAGGCGGGACGGCGAAGTACGAGAAGATCACCGCCCAGACGAAGACGTTATCGATGGAGAGGCTCTTTTCAATGAGGTAGCCGGACACGTATTCGAGGGAGGCCTGCCCGCCCTGCCACCACAGCATCACGACGATGAAGCCGAGGCCTAGCGTGACCCACACCACACTCTCGATCGCTGCTTCTTTGAACGAGATCACGTGAGGCGTGCGGTGAACGATGAGGAGATCGACGAGAAGCAGGACGCCGATCGTGCCGATCAGAGCTGCCCATGCCCAAATAGGGACGTCGAAGCTCGCGAACTTCTCCTGCCCCGGCTGGGCCGCCAGCGCCATCGTCCTGTTCACTCAGAGCATCTTCCCTGCCGATAGCACGAAGTACAACATCGATGGCCTCTCTGGTCGCGGTTGGCGGTTCATCCTCGAGTCAGGTGTTCGCGCTCTGCGTGAGTTGGCGCGAGCAGAGTGGTGGAGAGGTCTCAGCGAATACCTACCGGCGCTGAAGGTGGTTCCGACCTGGTCTCGCGACACTGACTCCTAGACAAAACACGTTCAGCCCAAGAGCTCATCGAGCGCGGCGGTTGCTCGCGCGCCCGGCTCCGGATCGTCGGCTCGGTAGCCCTGTGTGGTCTTGAGGTCGGCGTGGCCGGCGAGACGTTTGGCCATCCTCGGCGCGCATGCCGGCTTCGTTGATCAGCACCGACACGAACATGGTTGCGGCCGGATGCTCATAGGTGCCGCGGGTGCCGTGAGGTGTCAGCAGGTGTCATGCAATAGCCGAGCCCCCTTTGCGCACCTCAGCCACGGTGTCTCGTCCGGGCCGCCCGATCCCGCGATGGGGTCCTGCGACGGTTTTCTCTGCGTGACGACTCCGCGCGCGTCAGACTGCGTAGCGCGGTCAAGCGGGTTCGAGGCCATGACGGCGCTGCACTTCACGTTCCTGATCGGGCGCTGGCGGTACGGGCGAGGCCCAGAGTTGGTGCATCTCGGCGAAGTAGGCGTCGGTGGCAGGAGCGTGGATCGTTAGGAGGCGAGCTGGCGCGCCTGAGGTGTTCCCGAACGTATGGGCCACCCGCTCCGGCACCAGGACGAACGAGCCCGCCGGGCTCTGGAACATGTCGTCGTCGACGTGGAACTCGAGGACGCCGTCGAGCACGTAGAACGCCTCCGGGCCGTGGTGGCGGTGGGCCGGCGTCATCCGAACACCCGGCGGCATCTCGCGTTCGAAGAAGCTGAAGGCGCCTCCGGTGTCGCGGCCGAGCGCCTTGAACTTGATCGTGCTGCCTCGGACCGAATAATGCGTGCCTCCGCCCGGACCGTGGACGATCGCCTTCATGAGTCTGCTCCCTCCTCCTCGCGCGACCCGGCGGTGCGCGACCCTTCATTCCTCGTCTGGCGGATGCAGCTGCGCGAAGTGCTCTCGCCAGTTGTCCGTGATCTCGGCTTCGCTCCTTGCGCCGTCGTCGTAGGCGGGCGAGATGAGGGGAGCGGCGTAGCGGACCTCGATCACGACGATCGCCTTGAGTCTGTCCGGGGACGTCCTGAAGCCTTCGCTCCCCAGACGCATCAGACCCTCCGCGAATCCCTCGGTGCCGGGTTCGTGGACGACTGCAGGACCCTTGAAGCGGTAGCCCCTCCGCACGAACGGATCGACGACGTTGACCTCGACCTGCGAACCCCGCCGGACGTTGGCCACCGTCTGGGGAGAACGGATGTGCGCGAAGAACAGGTGGTCGTCGTCCCAGATTCCGGTGGTCCCCTTGGGCGAGAGGTTGGGCGATCCGTCCTCGCACACGGTGGCATGGAAGCCGAGCCGCTGTTCGCGCACGACGCGTTTCATGTCCTCGGTCAGGATGCCCACGTTCTCTCCCCGTCACGTCGTTCCAAATAGCATCGCGACCCATCCGTGCCGTTGCAACCCGATCCAAACCCTCATGACCCCGAACCCCCGCCGGCGGGACGGTGGCCGGCAAGCCCCGGGGCCTGCCGAAGCCGAATTGACGTGGATAATCGCGCGCGATCCCGTGCCCGGTGCAATTCCGGTGCGATCTGGCGCGTACAACGGGGGTTCAGCGGGACCCGACGGGCACCGAACTCACCGCGCGTGTGCTGCAGATTCACCTCGACAACGCATCCACCTGCAACGATGATTGGACGAAATTCAGGTTCGAGTCCCTCGCCCTCCGCCGAAGTTCGGCGCGATGACCTGCGGTTTCAGATTGCGGAGACCCCTTCCGGTCCGATCCGGTGCAATGTTCACGGGGGACCAGCGGAGCCCGGCGGGAACCGAGGGCGATGCGACCCAAACGTCAGGGGGTGGCGAGGGGGGACGCCCAGAATGGTCGCCGCCCTTGCAGGTGACTTCGCCCCGACCACGAAACCCGAAAGTGGAGGGCGTACACGTTCTTCCCGCCTGTCGCTCAAGCGATGACCCACAAAGGGCGGATGATGGGGATCGGGGGAAGGTCATGGCCAAAAGGCGGATCCTGGTAGCGCTGATCGTGGTGTCGTCCGCGTTCACCGCCCCCGCAGGCGCACAGACAACGATCGACTATCCGGAGACCCGGACCTCGGCGCTCGGGCGCGCCGTAAGCCTCGCCAAGACCGCGTCCCTCGAGCAAGTCGAGGGCATCCCACGCACGATCGAGGCGAACGCGCAGGCTCACTCCGACCTGACGTCGGAGATCACCGCACTGGCAACACAGTTCGGGATGCGACTCACCCCTTGGCAACGCGGCCAAGTGGCTTCCCTGCGTAGCCTCGATGGCGACCTACAGGCTGCTCTCGCCAACACGATCGGAGCCTTCACGGGGGTCAAGATCGCTGCGTCGGCGGGAACGTTCGCGGACGTTGTGGCGGCGCGCGGCGTCCTGCTCGACAGCGTCGTCAGGCTCGAAGCGTCTGGTGCTGCCGACGTTGAGGAAGCCGAGGTCTGTGCACCGCTCAACCTGACGCCTGTATTGCTGCTCGACACGACCGACTGCAACAACGTCTATGAAAGAAACGTCGCACTTTCGATCGACTTCGGGGGCGACGACGTCTATCACAACAATGCTGGAGGCGCGCAGTTTAGTGCAGCCGCAGCGATCGACCTCGACGGCGACGATCTGTATTGGGCGTTCGAGGGGTACTACTGGTGGCTTCCGTATGGGAATGGGGCAGGGATCAATGGATCAGGGTTTCTTCTGGACGCGGCCGGAAACGACACCTACATCGGTGGCAACGGATCGGCAGGGGGCTGGGCCAACTTCACCGGGCTCCCTTCGGGATTGCAGCCCCCTTCGCTCGTCGCATCCGGATTCCTTAT
>JBKJXT010000357.1:0-3552 GCA_046716205.1 Actinomycetota bacterium | reverse complement strand
TCGCCGAGGACTCGCCGCTGCGACGCTTGCCGACGAACATGGACCCGAGGCAGGCGCGTCACTTCGATGCGATCCGATTCGCAATCGAGGGAGCGCACGTCGCTTGGACGCGCCTCGTGGAGACCCTTCTCCGAATGCGGCGCGAAGAGGATCAACGGTTTGGGCTGTTCGCACCTGCCCTGCTCGATGCGTGGACGATTGTTGACTGCCTGCATCGCCTAAGGCGTCTGCTGACGAGCACGCCTGGCATTAAGCAGAAGGGCCCGGGCTTGAGGTGGTTCACGAAGAAGCTCGATGCGGTCCAAGAGTTCCGTCACTACATCCAGCACGTTGCCGAGGAGTTGAAGCAGCCGGTTGGAGAGGAGTTCCAGCCGTCGATGGGGACGTTGATGTGGATCGAGGACGGACAGTCGCCGCCAGGTCTCGTCTACATGTGCATGATGTTCCCGGGGCCGCTGCGCTCGATGACCGGTCCTCCAATGAAGACTCCGACGAAGGGTGAAGAGCTCCGCCTTCCTCTTCACCGAGTCGAGATCGTTGTGGATGATCGACGGCTTGATCTCTCAGACTTCATCGATGCCCTCGAGCAGTTTTCCAGCGGGTTCGAGGCCGAGCTTCGTGAGGTGTTCAAGGACGCCCCCTACTCCGGCGATACGGTTCTGATCTTCACCGCGCCGGACGAGATGCTCCCCACCGACGAGAAGTCATCCGAGGGCGGCTGATCCGCTCAGCTCGCCTTCGCACCGTCTTGCTCCTATGGCACTCGACGCACAGCAGTTGACCGTTGCGCGGATCAAACGGCGCACCTCCATCAGCGACAGCGACAACATGATCGGCCTGGTGAGGAAATTTCGGACAGTCGTCTTCGCGCCCGCACTTCGCGCAGACACCGCCTCCGTGGCTGCGGACACCCTCACGCCAGTGCCTATAGCGAGGATCGTCGTATGGCCGCGCCGTGCGCTCGCCTCGCGACTGTTTCCGCTCGTGGTCATGCCGAGAGCAGCGGCTCATGCGGTGGTCGACGAGTGCGTTGCAATCGAGGCACCGCCGGGAGATCACGGCGAGTGCCGCTTGCGGTAAGCGCGCGCTCGCGCGGCGTCCAGCGCGCGTGAGGCAGCGCGTCCCTCCTGGACGTCCTCGTAGGCCTCGAGCACACGCTTGGCGTGGCACGGCTTGCAGAGGCCGGTCCGGCCGACCTCGATCGGTCGTAGGGCGCAGCTGGGGCACAGGCTGGCGAAGGGTTCGGCGCGCACCCGCTCCTCGAGCTCAGCCAGCCTCACCCGGCCCTCAACGATCTCGTCACGCAGTAGGGGATCGACCTGGCCTTCGCCCTGTGCCTTACCTCGTCGTTCCCCAAGCCGGCGCAGGCTGATCCCCTCGCGCTGAGCTTTGCGTTCGACGCTTCGCCGGGATCGCCTGAGAACGACCGCGATCGCCTCCGAGCCCATACGTGAGAGTCGCCGCAACGTGTCGACCTCGGAAGCAACCCAAGGTGCGTCTCCATCTTTATGCCCACGTTTCATGCCCACGTTTCTACGGGAACCGTCACGTCGCAAGCGGATGCGCTGTCGGTCGGTGAGTCCTCCCCACACGCCGTGCTCCTGTCGCGTCTTGAGCGCGAAGGTCAGACACTCCTCCCACACTGAGCAGCTCGAGCAGATCGCGAGCGCGCCTTCCACGTTCCCGGGCTCGAAGAACAGGGCCATCGGCGAGTCTCGGCAGGCGGCGTCGGCGCGCCAGCCCTCGGGATCGCTGAGCGCGAACGAGTTCATCTCCACGGTCGATCTCCCTCCCAGACGGCCAGCTCGGTTGCATGCAAGCTCGGGCGCGTCGCCTTGCGGTAGCCGACCTTGCGGATCCATCCGCGGCGCGCGGCGAGATGGAACACGGCGCCCATCGCGTTGGGACGCGGTGGATCGCCGACGATCGCGCGCACCTCCTCCGCGGTGAATCCAGTTGGCTCAAGCGCCAGGCCGCGGATCGCGACCATCGCGTCGGAGCGCCACTCGGCTGACGCGTCGAGAACCTTCGCCATGCCAGCGTCGCGGCGTGCTTCGCCCTCAGCAGGCGATTCGAACGCGAGCTGCTCATGCATAGTCCAGCTCCCGTGGCGGCGACTCCACTGCGCGCGCGGGCCCGCGTCGACCCTCACGCCAGGCTGCGTACCGCTCTGGCCGGCACACCTCGCACGGGCGATAGGCGGGGTAGGCCTCGGTCGGATGCGAGTGTTCCGACTCTTCGTCGTGGCGCTCGCGCAGCGTCTGGAATCCGGCGAGCACCCATCCATCGCAACGCTCCCGTCCGCGTCGGTCGGGCAGGGCGTGGCGGACGCGGTGGACCTGTCCGCGGACCTCTTCGAAGCCGTCGTCGGGCTCGGCGCTGCGGCGCGCAGGCGCTGGATGCACATCAGCGGTCATGCGAGCTCCTTCGCGGCGAGATCGCGCGCGACGCGCTGAGCGACCTTCTCGGCGTATGCGTAGAGCGCCGGAGATGCCAGACCCTTGGCTAGCGCCGCGTCCAGTCCGGCGAGGGCCACCTTGCCGTAGCGCTTGGTGAGCATGCCGATCCGCGCGAAAGCAACCGCCTCCTCGCCGGCGTGCAGCCGCACGTAGTCGGCGAGGAACCGGATGCGTGGCGCGATGTCGCCTGGGGGACCGAGCTCGTCCCAGACCTTGGTCGCTTCCGCCGACAGATCCCAGGACTTGCGCCCCCGTTGCAGCACGGCATGGACGTGGGCGACCAGAGCCTCTCCGCCTTCGCCGATCGGATGGCTTCCGTTCGATAAAGCGATCCCGAGCGGCTCGGAGGACGACGCCGTAGGCGTAACGGGTATTGACGGTTCTAACGGTTCGGTGGCCATAGCTGTGTCCACGTTGGCGACCTCAGATGTCCACGTTGGTGGCCTCAGATGTCCACGTTGGGGTTCGGCAACCTGGACACGGGTGTCCTCGTTAACGTGGCCGTCGGTGTCCTGGTTAACGTGGACAACTTGTCCAGGTTGGTGCGCGAGCACGATGCGATAGCGGTGCGAGCTGCGACCGCGGGATCGGTTGATCGAGAGCTCGCCACTGCGTTCGCACTCAGAGACGAGGCGGCGGATCTGACGATCGGACATGCGCGTCTTGTGCGCGAGCGTTGCGTAGGTCGGCCACGCGACGCCGTCGTCGCGAGCGAAGTCGGCGATCGCCAGCATCAGCAGCAGTGCGGCGCCCCGATGGTGCGAGGAGTCCCAGACCGCCGACATGACCCGGATGCTCACCCCGATCCCTGTGCGGCTGGCGACGACGTGAGAGCGCCCGTGTAGCCGAGCCAGGCCTCGGTTCCGCCGAACTTGCCGAGGCAATCAGGCCCGATGCCGAGCGCGATGCTGCGCGCGTTGGTGAGCCCGCGGCCGCAGCGCAGGCAACTCGCTCCGCCTCCGATGCCGGCGTCGACGTCTGGCGTCGGCTGGAGGTCGGATTGCTCTTGGATCTGGTCGACGGCCATGGCTCACCCGCTCTGCTTCTGCGCGATCAGCGCTGCGAGGTCATCGGCGGTCTCGGTCAGCTGGTC
>JBKJXT010000356.1:0-3794 GCA_046716205.1 Actinomycetota bacterium | reverse complement strand
GTCCCACCAGGTGACGATCGATGCCGAGATCGCGGGCTCCAAGGGCCTCTACGTTTCCGCCGATCCGCAGCGACTCAAACAGGTCGTCATCAACCTCCTCTCCAACGGGGTCAAGTACAACCGGCCGGGGGGCCACGTCACGATCGACATCGAGGCCGGCGAAGAACGTGCCCGGATCAACGTCGTGGATACCGGCACGGGGCTACACGAAGCGTCGCTAGCGAAGCTGTTCGTACCCTTCGAGCGACTCGATGCCGCCTCACGCGGGATCGAGGGGACGGGGCTCGGGCTCGCGCTGTCCCTCAGCCTCATCGAGTCGATGGGCGGTGCCATGGGCGCCTCCAGCGTCGAGGGTCAAGGCTCCACGTTCTGGGTCGAGCTGCCCGTCGCTCAGCCCGGCGTGATCACGGCCGAGGATCATGACAGCGAGTACGGCCGTGAGGATCGGGCGTATGCGAGCGAGCGCACCGTGCTCTACGTCGAAGACGTCGTCGCCAACATCAGTCTCATCGAACAGGTGATCAAGCGGCGGCCCGGCGTCCGGCTCCTCTCGGCGATGCTGGGAGCCACGGGCCTCGACCTCGCGCGCGAGTACAAGCCCGACCTGATCCTGCTCGATCTGCATCTGCCCGACATCGACGGGGTCGAGGTGCTCCGTCGGCTGCGCGAAGACGAAGCCACAGCCGGGATCCCGGTCATGGTGTTGAGCGCGGACGTGACCGGGCGGCAGCAAGAAGCGGTGCTGAAGGCAGGAGCGCGAGGCTACCTGACCAAGCCCATCAGGGTCAGGCGTCTGCTGGAAGTACTGGACGCCGAACTGGCCTAAGCCCGACCGCACGGTGACGAGACGGAACGAAGGCGACTGCAACCTCCGCCTGGCGGACAGCGGCTATAAGCAGCCCTCGAGCTTCGCTCCCGCGTCGAGGTAGCGCGCCTCCAGCATCTCCGGTTGCAGGACCGCCGGATCGATCGCGCCGAACGTCGCCGACGCGAAGGTGCCGACCGCGACGGCGTCGCGCTCCAACGGCGTCTCGACCATCACCGATGCTCCGTTGGTGTCTGGGGGCAGACCGCAGAGGCCCAAACCCGTCCGGTGGCTCTCCTTCCGTCTGATCAGACCCGTCCCCGTGAACGTGAGGTCGATATGGATCGTGGACGGACCGCGCTCGATGAACGTGGGACCGGTCTCGGGGTCGTTGACGTAGTCGGACACCAACGATGACATCGTGCCCGTCACTCGGCTGGTCTGCATCGCACCGTCGGTAACGACCTGCAGTGCGGCACATCCCGACTCCTGGACGTTGTCCCGGAAGATCTCGACGCACCCGCCGGCCTCGAACGGTTCCCCGGCGGAGTCACTCGAGAGGGTCACCTCGCCAGCGCCGGCCCACATCGAGATCTCGAAGGCAGACTCCGACGCACTGGCCGCGCCCATGATCTCGTACATGCCGCTCTGGACCAGATGGATGTGATCGGCGTAGATCGAGGCTGTGACGGGATCGGCCGCAGAGGGAGCGAAGCCGATCGTCATCACTAACACTAGGGCTGAAAGACGTCGCATGGAACCCCTTTCTCTCATGACCTCATTTCTCGCAGACCGAAGAGAAATCCTGCCTGGCGGACAGACGGCTTTGACTGCGACCCCAGCGTCAGGACCACCACGGTCAGGTCGTGGCGGTCCTGTCGCTGGGCGAGCCGGGTCGTCAGGTTTTGGGGTTGGTTTCGCGGGACTCCGCTTCGCGAGCGAGCGTGAGGATCTGGGCGGCCGTGAACTCCATCGCGTGGACGAGGCGCGCATGCGCTTGCGCGAGTCTGACCAACTCGTCTTCACGGTCGGCATCGACGCGGAAACCGCACTCGCACAACAAGAACCGGGTCAGTCCCATCTCGACACTGACGGTACGGAGCGGCTGTTGCGAAAGGTATGCAGCCACTCTGATCACCGACCGAGCGTCACCGGATCAGGAACCGTCACTGCGAGGGCTTCCTGGTACGCATCATCCAGGCTCAACGCAGCGCCCTTCGTCCACGCGATCGCCGCATCATCGCCGGCCAGCTCGCGCGCGCGCTCGATCATCTCGTTCAGCGCGTCTGGGTCGGTAACCGAGCCGATGATCGACAGGACGGAGCGATGGGCATCGATCGCTCCGAACAGATGCAGTGCCCGCTCGGCGTCGCCGATGCGCGACGCGATGACGGCGACCTGCTCCATCGCCTCGAGGAAAGAGCGAGTGGTGCCGACCCGACGGTTGAGCTGCATCGACCCGCGGAGTGCATCGAGGGCTTCGCCGCTACGACCCGCTTCCCGCAGGGACACGCCGGTCTGGCCGAGCACGATCGCCTCGGTCAGCTTGTCGCCGATCTCGCGTGTCAGCTCGCGGGCGCGCGTGAGCAGCTCATAGCTCTCGTCGGTGCCCGGACCGGCGGCGCTGGCAACCACCAGCATCGCCCGGGCAGCACCGGATCGGTTGCCGGCGCGCGTGAAGCTCTCCAATGCCGCCCGGCCATGAGCGCCGAACCCGTCGCTGTCTCCCCCCGCCGCGGCCGCGACCGCGAGGACGAGGTTCGCGGTGCCGGCTGCCGCGTCATTGCCGGACGCATGGGCGGCCGCGAGCGCCCGACGCGCGTAGTCGCTCGCTTCAGGTCGACCCGTTGCTTGGGCCAAGCTCGAGAAGTTCGCGAGCGCGATCGCGCGGCCGGCTTCGTCGCCCCTCGCCTCAGACAGCTCGAGCGCTTCGGTCAGCAGCGTCTCGGCATAGGCAAACTCGGCTTGGTGGAAGACGATGACACACAATCCGATCAACGCAGGTGCGAGATAGGCATCGTGAGCACTTGTTCGTGCGGCAGCAAGCGTGCGTTCGAGCAGGGTGCGTCCTTCACCCAACGAACCGCGTGAGACCCAGAAGCGCCACACTGCGGTGGCGATCGCCAGCGCCTCGAGGGGCCTGCCTCGCTCGAGCGCGCGACCGAGAGAAGCAGCTGCGTCGGCGCGCCGTACGTCCAGCGCCTTGAGGTAACCCGCCTGATCCGATCCCTCGGCGATCTGGGGAAGAACCTTCGCGTAGAGGCTGACGTGATCGTCCAACGCAGCCTCCCAGGAGTCGGATCCGGCGAAGCGCTCCCTGACGTAGTCCTTGATCGTCTCCAGCATGCGCGATGTCTGGTCCACGTCGTCGACAACCAGGAGAGAGTGCCGTTGAAGTTCGCGCAACTCTCGATCGACATCGCGCCCGCAGATGGCGGCAGCGTCGTCGCCATAGAACGGTCCTTCGAACACCGAACATCGTCGCAGGGTCTCGGCTTCGCGCGCGCCGAGTGCGTCGTAGCTCCAATCGATCGCGGCGTGCAG
This sequence comes from Actinomycetota bacterium, assembly GCA_046716205.1. Taxonomy (GTDB): domain Bacteria; phylum Actinomycetota; class AC-67; order AC-67; family AC-67; genus JBKJXT01. The sequence goes on along the minus strand of JBKJXT010000356.1, from coordinate 445 downwards.
TGTTCGATGTCTCGGTACCCCTTCGCCACTTCCGAGGTGCTCGGTCCGCTCTGCGATGCGCTCGGCGATCTCGGAGGCGCTCATCGCGGCAGTGCGCGCGGCTGCCAGCTCGATCGCGAGCGGCATGCCGTCGAGTTGCCGGCAGATCGTGGCGACGGCTTCGACGTTGGCGCTGGTCACCTCGAAACCGGGCCGGACGCGTGCGGCGCGATCCGCGAACAGATTCACCGACTCATCCGACGCCACGTCTTCGATGACGGCACCTCGATCCGGAACAGAGAGCGCGGGCACGAGCGTCACGGCCTCACCGGCTATCCCGAGCGGGACGCGCGTCGTCGCGAGGACAACGAGGGCAGGGGTCGCGGCGAGCAGATCCCGAGCGAATCCGGCGACGACGTCGACGACATGCTCGCAGTTGTCGAGGATGAGGAGAGCGCGCGGGGGC
>JBKJXT010000355.1:0-6480 GCA_046716205.1 Actinomycetota bacterium | reverse complement strand
GCGCTCGCCGCCTGCACCGGCGAGCGCGCCGGCTCGTTGCCGCCGAACGCCTCAACGACGCCCCGGCCCGCGGACCGGCGCGTGACCCAGGAAGCGCCTCCGCCGGCGCAGATGCACGTCGGCACCGCCTCGATGCTGGGCGCGCTCGCCCGCTACTGCGAGGGCGATCGGTGTGATGCGGACGCGTCGGCTCGTCCCGGCGAGGCGCTCACCGCGACCGCAGAAGGCGTCCTACTCTTCGTGTTGAAGCGAACACCGCGGACCGCACGCGTGCGGATCGTGCGCGCTCGAACAGGCTCGGAGGTCTTGCAGCGACGGCTGCACGCCGGGACCCCGACGGTCGCCGTCCACGAACAGCTCGATCCGGGTACCTACGAGGTACGACTGACGGCAGGCTGGCCGGCGCACGAGGCGGAGTGGGTGTTCGGGCTCAAGGTTCCCAAACGCCGGGGCTGAGCCGGCTAGATCATCGCCGCGAAACGGGCGGCGTCTTGATCGCCGGCCGTGTTCGCGAAGATGACCCAGCCTATGCGGTCGCGCACTTTCAGCGCCGCGGACTTCAGGTCGTCGTCCTTGAGCGTGGCGCGACCGGACTTGCCGCCGCGGAACCGCAGATACACGTACTCGGTGTCGGGGATCTTCGAGACGGTCGGATCGACGACCGGGACGGCGTCCACGCGCTCGGCAAGCTCCAGGAACTTGCGCTCCGGCCACGATCCCGGCTCGGGCTCCCATGCGATGACGAGCCCCGGGCGCGCGGCGTGTGCGACGAAGTTCTCGAGCCTCGTCGCATGCTCGGCCGAGGCCTTCATGGACGCGGGTGTTTGCAGCAGGACCGCCTTGGCATCGACGGCCCTTGCGAGCTTGTCGGTCGCCTCCCACGCCTCGTCGGTCCAGCGCGAGCGGTCGAAATGGCCGACGGCCGCGTGCTCGGGCGGTGGCGAGGTCATCTGCTTGTAGCGAGGATCGGAGCGCCGATGGGTGATGACGTGCCATGCCACGAGCGAGATCGTCCGTGCGCCGATCTGGGCGCGCACCGCGGCCGGATCGGGCAGGTCGGTGAAGTCGTGGCCGACCTCGACGTGCTCTGAGGAGGGCACGTCGCCTCCGCGAACGGGCGCGCCGACGTAGAGCCGATCCGGCAGGATCATGACCCCACCCTCGCGATCCAAGCAGCGGGCTCGGACAGTTCAGACTCCGAAGGCAAGCCGTCGGGCTCGTCCCAGATCCTGTTCAACGCCGCGAAGCCCCCGGCGTCGTGCACCGTCCGGATGAATGCACCGGCTTCACGGCGTCCGTCGCTGGGATCGAGACCGATGAACGACGCGAACATCCGAGCGCCGCGGTTCACGTCGCTGGCACGGCGCCGGAAGGCTTCATCGATGCGAGCCACATCGCCGGCGCGCGCCGCAGCAGCAGAAACCGCGATACTCACGTGCGACTCAACCAAACGCAGCAGACCGGTAACGCGTTCGGCCGCCGCCGCGGTCTCGGCGGAGGCTTGTGGTGCCAGCAGCCCATCGTCACCGAGCGCGTCGCGCATCTTGGCCGGATCCGACAGATCCATCTCCTGCAGGCGCCCGAGGGCACCCGAGATGTCGAAGGTCAACGAAGCGACGTAGTTGTGATACAGGGAGAAGAACTGCGCGCGCGCCAGCGGGAAGCTTTCGAAGATCAACCGCACCGCGGCGGCGCGCACCGCGACCCACTGTCGGGTGGCGAGCGGGTCGAGGCCGTAGTCGCGGGCGAAATCATCGATCGCGGAGGTGATCAACAGCAGGTCGCTGTCGCCGGTCGGCATGCCGAGCTCGTAGGAGCCGGTGACCTCGCGGGCAAGCGTGCCGATCACTGTTCCGGCTTGCACGCCCATGAACATCGGCGCGAGCTGAGCCAGCGCTTGACCGATCGCGCCGGCATCGACGCCACCAGGCAGCGGGAGGTTCTCCAGACTCGTCGCGGTGGCGGCCTTGGACGCGACCGGGTCGATCAGCTCGGCCAGCGCGGTCGATGCATGGTCGGCCCAGCCTTCCGGCGTCGCGGCGCGGGCACTGGTGAGGTGGACCGCCGTCGGCATGCCGGCGGACTCTTCCAGCCACAGCTCTGCCAGGCGTACCGACTGGGCGACCATCTCGTGATCGGTCCCGCCGACCTCGCGGCTCGGTCGTTCGCCGGCGGCGAGCGACACCGCGACCTGTCGCGCCAGGTTCCAGTTCACCGGACCGCCCTTCCAGGACAGCACCTTGGCCAGCTCCGCGAACAGCGGTATGCGGCCCAGGGCGTCGGGTGGGAGGTTGAAGGGGTCGTCCATGCGTCACTCATGGTAGTACGTCCGGTCCCGCGTGGCTTTTCGAGCCCCGCGGCGGGATCGAGCGCCGCCGCCTATCATCAGGCACCGTTCGGGGAGGGTCATGACGGTCGTCGCGGTCACCGGAGTCGCAGGATCGGTCGCCCAGCGCGTGCTGGCGTCGCTCGAGCGCGAGCCGTCGGTCTCCCGGGTCGTCGGCATCGACATCGACGAGCACATCGCGGGGTCTCCCAAGCTTGAGTTCCATCAGCTCGACGTCCGGGAAGCGCGCCTGGCCAAACTGTTGGTCGGCGTCGACGTCGTCGTGCACCTCGCCTTCCAGCACGATCCGATCAGGGACGAGGCCCGGATGCGGTCGGTCAACGTGGATGGCACCCGCAACGTCCTGGAGTCCTCGGCCGCGACGGGGGTGCGCAAGGTCGTCTACCTCTCGAGCGCGACCGCCTACGGCGCGCACCCCGACAACGACTTCCCGTTGACTGAATCCTCACCGTTGCGCCCCAACCCCGACTTCGCGCTCGCCGTCCACAAGGCCGAGACCGAAGCGCTTCTCGAGGCGTTCCGCGAGACGCATCCCGGATCGGTCGCCACGATCCTGCGTTCTGCGATCGTATTCGGCCCCGACGTCGAGAACTTCATCTCGCGGATGATGGAGGCGCCGCGCCTCACGACCGTGCGCGGGTACGACCCTCCGATCCAGCTCGTGCACGCAGACGACGTCGCCGAGGCGCTCATGCGTGCGGTGACCGAGGACCTCGACGGCATCTACAACCTGGCGGCCGACGGCTGGCTGTCGGCCGAAGAGGTCCTCGCGTTGTCGGGTAAGAAACGCGTCGAGCTGCCCGAGGCTGTGGCATTCTCGATGGCGGAGCGCCTGTGGCGCGCGGGACTGACATCCGCGCCTCCGGGCGAGCTTCATTACCTGATGCATCCATGGGTGATCGACAACACGAAGCTGCGCACGGCCGGCTGGATGCCTGCTCGCACCAACCGGATGACCCTGGTGGAAGCGCTGGAGACCCATCGTCATTGGCTCTCCGTGGGGCGCGCGCGCGTTCGGAAGGACTCCCTCGCCAAGGGCGCTGCCGCAACGCTGGGCGTGGTCGGCGCGATGGCGCTTGTTCGGCGCGCGCGACGGCGCGCGACGTAGCGGCAGGCGGTGCTCGATGACGGACAGCAGTCGCTCGTCGAGTGCGTCCATCGGGCCGGCCACCGTCATGGGTTGCAGCGTATCGCGCGCTATCCTCGGCCACTCCATGGCCCGTGACATCGCGATCGATCTGGGATCCGCCAACACGCTCGTCAGCGTGCGTGGCCGCGGCATCGTGCTCAACGAACCCACGATCGTCGCGATGGACTCTCGCACCGGCGAAGTCCTGGGTATGGGGTCCGAGGTCTGGCGGATGACCGCGGATGAACCGGAGCGGATCGTCGCGATGCGCCCGCTTCGTCACGGCGCGATCACCGACTTCGATGTCACCGAGCGGCTCATCAAGCTGGTGTTCACCAGGGCCGGGGCGAAGCGGTTCGTGCATCCGCGCGTGATGATCTCGGTGTCGAGCACGATCAGCACGGTCGAGCGACGAGCCCTGAAAGACGCTGCCACGTCCGCGGGCGCGCGAGCCGTGCATCTCATCGAGGAGCCGATGGCGGCCGCGCTCGGCGCCGGTCTGCCTATCGAGCGCCCCGCCGGTAACTGTGTGATCGACGTCGGCGGCGGCACCACCGAGGTCGCGGTTGTTTCGATGGGAGGCATCATCGCGTCGCGTGCGGTGCGCATCGGCGGCTTCGATCTGGACGAGGCGATCGTTCGATTCATGGCCGCGACCTACGGCGTGGTCATCGGTGAGCGAACCGCCGAACGGATCAAGATCCAAGCCGGATCGGTGTGGGCCGAGGACGAGGCCCTCATCATCGAGGCCGTCGGTCGCGACATCTCTACCGGCGCGCCCCTCACCGTGAGGCTCGGAGCCGAGGAGCTACGCGGCGCTCTGGAGGTGTCGGTCGCGCCGATCGTCGAGGCCGTGCGCGGTGCGCTCGCGGACACGCCGCCGGAGCTTGCCCACGACGTCTTGGAGCGTGGGATGACCCTCGCCGGTGGCGGAGCGTTGCTGCGCGGACTGGCGCAGCGGATCGCCGTGGAGACCGCGGTGCAGGTGCACGTGGCCGACTCTCCGCTCGAGACGGTGGTAACCGGGGCTGCCCGCGCGCTGGCATCGCTCGAGCGTCTGCGCGAGCACGGGGTGTTGCGCGGCTAACCCCTCGGGCTTGGGGTGTTGCGCGGCTAACGCCGAGGGCTTGGGGCGAACACTTTTGCTGCGTTGTGTCCGGATACGAGTCACAACGCAACAAAGGCGTCGTAACCGAGGGGGTCGGGTGCCGCCGCCGGGGGATGGGAACCTCCGGGGGGCCAGCTCAGGTCAGTTCGCGCCCTGTATGCGGGCCGCTCGTTATCCTGGACGAGACTATGAGGCTCGTAATGGCTTTCGCGACCTTCGTCCTGTTCTGCGCGCCCTCGATCGCGCAGGGCGCCGAGCGCGACCCTTACAGAGAGATGCAGTGGGGTCTGGACGTCATCCGCGCCGAGACGGCATGGCGGGTCAGCGTCGGTCGAGGTTCGGTCGTTGCCGTGATCGACACCGGCGTCGATAGCTCTCATCCCGACCTCATCGGAAGGTTGCTGCCGGGCAAAGACTTCGTCGACGACGACGACAATCCCGATGACGAGAACGGTCACGGCACGCTGATCGCCGGGATCATCGGCGCCAGCACGGGGAACGGCAAGGGTGTCGCGGCAACCGCTCCGTCATCGCGGATCCTTCCCGTGCGGGCGCTCGACGCGGACGGGACCGGTTCCACCGACGACGTCGTCGCATCGATCGAGTGGTCGGTCGATCAGGGTGCCGACGTCATCAATCTGTCGCTCGCGCAAGAAGGGGGCGGTGACGGGCTCCTGGGGTCCGACCTGCTGGCCGACCGCTCGGTGGACCGGGCGATCAAGGACGCGGCGGCGCGAGGCGTGACGGTGGTGGTGGCCGCCGGCAACGATCACGATGGTGGCCGGGCCACCACCGCGTACGACGCGACGGTGGATGGCGTCCTGGTGGTCGGCGCGAGCACGAAGTCCGATGCGCGTGCGGCCTACTCGAACTACGGCTCGGGTCTGGACCTCGTCGCGCCCGGTGGCGGGAGCGCGCGCGATCCGTCCCGCAACAAGGGTTGCACCGACGCCAACGCCATCGTGAGCACCTGGTGGGATCCCGATCCGGGACGAGCTGCGTATGGAGCGGGGTGCGGAACGTCGATGGCCGTCGGATTCGTATCCGGTGTCGCGGCGCTGTTGCACGCTCGAGGGATGAACAACGATGACATCGCCGATCGCCTCCGCCGGACCGCGGTGGACATCGGGCCGAAGGGCCGCGATAACGCGACCGGCCACGGGCGCCTCGACGCCGCCAGAGCCTTGGGCGTGAAGCCGTCCGTGCCGCGGGTCGTATCGTCCCCTCGCGCCGGCGGTGTGAAGGCGACGGGTGGGGTTGCAACCGCCAAGCCGACACCGAAGGCGCTGCCGTCCAGACCCGAGGTGGTGCGTCCGCACGCCGTGTTCGGCAGCGTGCGCGAGAGGCCGGTGGATCAGGAGCGAGGATTGCCGGTCACGACTGCGATGCTGTTGCTGGCGGTCGTTTCGCTCGGGCACATCTGGCGCCTTGCGACCCGTAGCCGCGTGCGCGCCTAACCGAACAGCGTCCCGATCCCGCGCGCGGCGAGGATGGCTCCTGCGCCCAGCATGGCGCCGAAGACGATGATCGCAGTGAGCAGCTTCACCAGCGCGCGCAAACGCGCCGCGGCTCCCCCCGGCAGCACGATCTCGTGCTGGATCAGCCGGTCGGGATGCGGCGAGATCAGGGGCGCACGCCACGGGAGCGCAGCGAGATCTGTCGCCACCAACATCGGAACGGTTTCGGGTACCGTTTCGGTGGTGGGCGTGATCGCCACCGCTCCCGCCACGGGCTCGAGCACCGCCACCTCCGGCAGCGCGGCGGCTTGGGTCACGAGGTCCGCTCCGTCGCTCTCTGTTGAGCTTCCGTTCGTAGGTGGGGGCATGGCTCCGAAGAGTGCTTCCGCGCCGTGGACCCAGAGGTCGGGCTGCGCGGACGGCACGGCGACCTCAACGG
>JBKJXT010000354.1:0-2705 GCA_046716205.1 Actinomycetota bacterium | reverse complement strand
GTGCAGATGCTCCTGCAGCCGGTCGAGGAAGTGGCGAAGCTCCATTTCGAAACCGAGCAGGCGCGCGCGTTGCTGGTCAGCGGCATCTCCCACACGGACCTGTCGGTGGACTCGACAGGTTCAACTCCCATGACGCTGATCCTCGCCATGCTCGCCCAAGACGTCGGTATGCCGGTACCGGTCGGCGGCGCGGGCCGCCTCACCGACGCGCTCGTCAAGCTCCTCTACGACGCCGGCGGCGAGATCCACACCGGCGACTCCGTCGCGAAGGTGGTGATCGAACGCGGGCGCGCGATCGGCGTGGAGACGGCTTCGGGTGGGTTCATGCGGGCGCGTCACGCGGTCCTCGCCGACACCGGACCTCGGCCGCTGTTCCACGACATGGTCGGCCCTGACAACCTGCCGGCCGGCTTCCTCGACGGCTTGCGCGCCTTCCGATACGGCACCGGCATGTTCAAGATCGACCTCGCGTTGGACGGACCCGTCCCCTGGGCTCACCCCCCGGCCGCGCGCTGCGGCGTTGTGCACCTCACCGGCACGCTGGACTCGATGGCGCGCGCGAACTTCGAAGCGAGTCGGGGCCTGGTCCCCGCCGAACCCATGCTCATCGTGGGCCAGCAATCCGTCGCCGACCCGTCGCGCGCGCCTGCCGGCGGGGCCACCTTGTGGATCGAGACCCACGTGCCGCCCAACCCGCGCGGCGACGGCGCCGATCGGACCAAGCGCCTGGACGGCTGGACCGACCCGACCCGCGAAGCCTTCGTGGAGCGCGCCCTCGACCGCCTCGCGGACTTCGCGCCCGGCGTGCGCGCCCGGATCGTCGGGTCTTCGGTCCGCACCCCCACCGACCTGCAGCGGGAGAACCCCAACCTCGTCGGGGGCGACGTCGGCGGGGGGTCGAGCTCCATCGACCAGCAGCTCGTCTTCCGCCCAGTTCCTGGGTGGTTCCGGTATAAGACGCCGGTCCGAGGGCTGTACCTCTGCTCGGCCTCGGCCCATCCGGGCGGCGGGGTGCACGGGATGGCCGGCCGGAACGCGGCTAAACGGGCCCTCGCAGCATCACGGACCCCCCGGGGGGTGCTCACCACGGCCGCCGGCGCGCGTCGCTCCCCACGCCGCTGAGGCCAGAGGAGATTTTCGGTTCGTCCTGATTCATCCAGAAGGAATCTGGGGCTCCGAGCCCGAAACTCTCAGAGGGGATACCCGTGTCCGGAGGGAGATCAAAGATGAAGCGTTCCGCCCTGCTGCTGGTCCTTGCCGCGTCGCTCGCCATGAACTTCGTACCTGCGGGTGCGGCCGCGGAGCCCGCGCGCATCTCGATCGTTACTGAGAACGCCGGCGTATACGGGTTCCCGGACTCTGAAAGCTCGTCCTTGATCAGCGCCACCGTCACCGACGCTGCCGGGGATCCGGTCGAAGGCGTCGTGGTGAAGTTCGCCGTCACGAAAGACAGCAGCGGCATCGATGGCATCAACATCCTGAGCCCGGACGTGTCGACCGCCACCGCTGAGACCGACCCATCTGGGGTCGCGACCGTCGCCTACAGCGCCGGCACGCTCGAGGGCGACGACGAGATCACCGCCACCATCGGCGCGCTCACGGCGAAGGTCTCGATCCACGTGACGCCAGCCCACTGCAGGACGTTGCCCTGCCCGGCGTGACCTACTGAACTCAAAGCCCCGGCGTTCATCGCCGGGGCTTTGCCTTTGCGCCGATGCCTGTCCTGCCTTGGAACTCTTTGGTGTCAACTCAGGCCGGGAGAACGTCGCAGCATGCGCGCGCCTCCGGCGAACAGCAGGTACGCGGGCAAGCCCACCGCCATCCCGATCGTCAGGTTGCGCGTCACTCCCCCGATCACGCCCATAGCGAGCGCGACCCACAGCTTCCACCCGCGCTGATCGGCGACCAGCATCGCGTGGCGGACCCCTGTATACGCCAACAGCGCCGCCAGCACCGGAGCCGGGATCAACGCGAAGAGATCCAGCACCGCGCGCCCGAACCCCAGGCCGCCGCCTAGAAGGAGCGCGCCGATCACGAGGTTCGTGCCGCCGGTGCGCGCGCCGAAGCGGTGATACGCGGTCGCCCCGCTGGAGCCGTGGCACAGCGGCATCCCGCCGAAGACACCAACGGCAACGTTCGCTGTGCCGCACGACAACAACAGGTTGCGCGGTGTCACGCGGCGCGCGGCCGAGCCGTAGTACTCACGCTCGACATCCGCCGTCCCGATGACAGCGTTGCCGAGCGTCAGCGGCAGCTGCGGAATCACCAGCAGCGTCAGCGCGGTGAGCATCGCGCCGAACGTGGGAAGATCGAGATGCGGGAGCGCGACGCCGGGCGCAAGGTCGACGTGCGCGCCGCGTAGCAACGACCAGCCGATCCGGGCCAGGATGACGACCAGCGGCACCGGGATCCTCGACTCCCGCGACGCCGCGACACCGACGACCGCAAGCAGAACGCCCATCACGACCAGGTCTCGAACGTTCTCGCCGGGCGCTTTCCACGTCATGGTCACCGCTGCGATCACCAACAACAGCCCGACCCCGAGCTGGTTGCCGCGGATGATGGGCTTGGGGAACAGGCGCTCGAGCAAGCGAGCCGCTCCGGTGAGGGCGATCAACAGCAGCACGACCCCGAGGACCAGTCCTGCACTGGCGATGACCGCCGGGGATGCATGCGTCGCGATCGCGATGGCGGCGGCCGCCTTG
>JBKJXT010000353.1:0-2805 GCA_046716205.1 Actinomycetota bacterium | reverse complement strand
ACGTGCGGACGCCCGATGGATTCGCCCTTGGCGATCGCGCGCACCTGCTCGAGCGTCACCGGGACGCCGATCTCTTGCAGCTTCTCGACCATGCCGGCCGCCCGCGCCAGACGGTCGTCGCGGATGTAGCTCATCTCCTCGACCCAGTGCGGGTGTGCGTCGTCCATGAAGTACGCGAGCATGTGGACGCCGATGCCCGGCAACCGCGACGACACCTCGCAGCCGGTCAGGACCTCGACCCCCAGGCTCGCCCCGGCGGCGCGCGCTTCGGCGAGGCCGGCGGTCGAGTCGTGGTCGGTCAGCGCGATGCCGTCCAGCCCTCGCTCGGCTGCGCGCCGAACGACCTCGGCGGGAGGGAACGCGCCGTCGGAGTTGTTGGAGTGGGTATGGAGGTCGTAGTTCATACGAAGGCGTTCTCGCCGGTCAGGTGACGGCCGATGATGAGCTTCTGGATCTGCGAGGTTCCCTCATACAGCGTCGTGACCCGCGCATCGCGCAGGAAGCGCCCGACGGGATACTCGTCGATGTAGCCGTAGCCCCCGTGCACCTGGATGGCGAGGTTCGTCGCGCGAACGGCTACCTCGCTCGCGTAGTACTTCGCCATCGATGCCTCGATCGTGTTGCGCACGCCCTTGTCCTTCAGCCACGCAGCACGCAGGACCAACAGGCGCGCGGCCTCGATCTCAACGTACATGTCCGAGAGCATCTCCTGGATCAGCTGGAAGCCCGCGATCGGCTTGCCGAACTGTCTGCGCTCCTTCGCATACGACAGCGCAGCGTCCAGCGCCGCTTGCGCCAGCCCCACCGAGGACGCGCCGAGGCCCACGCGCCCGCTATCGAGAGCCGACAACGCCACCTTCATCCCGTCGCCGATGCCCCCGAGCATGTTCTCAGCGGGAACGCGCACGTCGGTCAGGACGAGCTCCGCGGTCGAGGATGCGCGCAGCCCCAGCTTGCCGTGGATCTCGATGGCCTTGAACCCTGGGGTTTCGCACGGGATCAGGAACGCGGCGATGCCCTTCGCGCCCAGCGAGGGATCGGTCTGCGCCATCACCAGTCCGACACCCGCGATCGTTCCGTTGGTGATGAACATCTTCGTTCCGTTGATCACCCACTCGTCGCCGTCGAGCACCGCGCGGGACTGCATCGCTGCGGCATCGCTGCCGCTGCCCGGCTCGGTCAGCCCGAAACAGCCGATGCGCTCCCCGCTGGTGATCTGGGGCAGCCACTGCTTGCGTTGCTCGTCGGTCCCCCACTTCAAGATCGTGAGTCCGACCAGCGAGCAGTTGACGCTGATGATCGATCGGACGTTGGAATCGGCGCGCGCGATCTCCTCGATGATGCACGCGTAGGCGACTGCGTCCACGCCCATGCCACCGTACTCCTCCGGGATCGGCGCGCCCAGGAATCCGACCTCGGCGAGCTTCGGCATGATCTCGGCGGGGAAACGCTCTTCCCGATCCCACTGCGCGGCGTACGGCGCGATCTCCCGGTCGGCGAACTCCCGCGCCACCGCGCGGATCGCTTCTTGCTCTGGTGTCAGGTCGAAATCCACGATGCCTCCTGGGATGAAAGAGGCTTAGCCTACCGAGACAGAACCGCCGCACACATCCTCAGGCCCCGAGGATCGCGAGGACCTCGTCGTGCACGATGCCGTTGGTCGTGAGCACCGGCCCCGGTTTCAAGGCCGGGTCGCCGGTGAGGTCGGTGACGCGGCCTCCGGCCTCCTCCACGATCAACCTGGGTGCGGCGATGTCCCACAACGCCAGCGGCGCGAACTCAACCATGACCTCGGCCGAACCTTGTGCCACCAGCATGTGGCCCCAGAAGTCGCCGAACCCACGCTGGCGCTTCGCGGCGGAGAAGAGCTTCATGACGCCGGCGTTGTCGCGCGCCCAGTCGAGGCCGCCCGAGATCACGTCGGCCTCCGCCAGCGATTCGCGCGCCGACACGCCGATCGAGGTGCCGTCCCGGAACGCGCCGTCGCCGACGGTCGCCCACCATCGTGTCCGCAGCGCCGGGGCGCTCACCATCCCCAGCACCAGCTGCCCCGCATCTTCCAGCGCGATGAGCGTGGCGAAGACGGGAACCCCGCGCGCGTAGTTCTTCGTTCCGTCGATCGGGTCGAGGATCCAGCGTCGCGTCCCCTCACCGGAGGACCCTTGCTCCTCTCCCAGGATCGCGTCCTCGGGGAACGCGCGCGCCAGCCCGTCCCGCAGAACCTGCTCCACCGCGCGATCCGCGATCGTCACCGGCGTGCCGTCCGCCTTCATCTCGGTATCGATGCCGATCGAGAGATGGTGCATCGAGATCTCGTCGGTCTCAGCGACCAGCGACGTCACCACCGCGAGCTCTCGTTCGTAGGCCATAGCGCGCGCACTCTACCGTGATAGCCTCGCGCCCGATGACGCAGTTCCCGCTGTGCGCGGTCGGCGCGATCGTGTTGGAGAAGGGCGAGCTCGTGCTCGTCAAGCGCGACCGCGAGCCTGCGCTCGGCCAGTGGTCGCTGCCCGGTGGTCGCGTCGAGATCGGCGAGAGCCTCGCGGAAGCGTGTGCGCGCGAGGTCCGCGAGGAGTGCGCCCTCGACGTAGACATCGAAGGGCTGGCGGGCATCTTCGAGCGGATCGTGCGTGACGACGAGGGTGCGGTCACCCACCATTACGTCATCCACGACTTCTGGGCGAAGCCTCGCGGACGCGAGCTGACCCCAGGCGACGACGCCGCGGACGCCAGGTGGGTGCCCGTCGATCAGCTCTCGGAGTACGCGTTGACTGCCGGTTTGTTCGAATTCCTTCACGACCGGGG
>JBKJXT010000352.1:0-7904 GCA_046716205.1 Actinomycetota bacterium | reverse complement strand
TCCGAGGGCAAGACCCTGGCGAACGGTGCCAGCGAGCCTTCGAGCTCGTCCAGCGTCGGTCGCTGCGCATGCTCGGCGGACAGCGCGCGGCGCAACAGGTGGTCGACGGGAGACGGGAGGCTGCGCCGCAGCGACCGGGCGGGTGCAGCGTTGCGGTCCGGTGGCCGGCCCGTGACCATGTGGTACAGCAGCGCGCCCAGCGCCCAGCGATCGGCATCCTGGGGAAGGGGGTCCGGTTCGGGCGGGCGGTACCCGGGGGGCTGCGCGGGATCGGCGACGGGTCGGTTCACCGCTCGCCCGGTGTCGGCCTGTCCGGTCGCGAGGATCTTTGCGCGGCCCTCGGTGTCGAGCAGCACCGTGTCGGCCGACAAGGAACCGTGGGTCACTCCTCGGGCGTGCATCGCTTCGAGCCCGCGCGCGAGCGAGAGGGCGATCCGCGCGGCCTGGGAGACGTCCATCGGACGGCCGGACGACAGACGCTGGCTGAGCCGGTCGCCCCCGGTGTGCTCCAGGACGGCGAACGGCGGATCGTCGCCGATGTCCAGCACCTGCACGATCGCGTTGTCGGTGAACTGGGCGACCCGCGCCGCCGCCTTGGTGAAGGCGCGGACCGCCTGCTTGTCACGGCGGAGGTCTGCGCCGAGGAACTGCACGAGCACCGCTCGTTCCAGCGTTCGGTCGCGCGCCGTCCAGATCGGACCGAGCGCGGAGGTCCATGCGAGAGCGCGAAGGACGTAGCGTTCGCCCAGCACGTCGCCTGTTGCGACCGGCGCTCCCCCTGCCATCACCTGATCCGTGCGTTGTGTGTGGCGGTGTGCTCGGTGAGGTCGCGAAGGAAACCGATCCTGCTCAGCAGGATCGTGTTCGCCGTCTTACGGACCGTCACCCGGACCTGGTCGAGGTCGCGGAAGACCTCGATCTTGCCAACGACCTCGGCCTCCTGGCGCTCGGCGATCCGCTCGGCGACCTCTTGTGTCTTCGCCGACGAGCTCGTTCGCCCGTACTCCAGCGCGGCTCCTTCCGCGGTCTCCTTCGCGATCCGCTCGACGGAGACCTTGGCGAAGATCACCGAGCCGGCCTCGAAGACCGAGAATCCGAGGACGGCCAGTGACACCACGATCTTGAGCAGCCAGCCGGTCACGATCCCACCGCGCTCGTCGCCGGTCATGCTCGTCGTCCTCCGAATCGACCCCGGATGATCGCTACCAACGGCCGCACCTCTTCGACGCCGAGGAGTTTCGCGGCCACACCGTACACGGCCATCCCCGCGACGACGGCCAGCACTACCTGGATCAGGCGCGCGCTCAAGGTGTCGATGCCCAGCGAGCGCTCGAGTGATGACGAGACGACCCGCGCGACCAGCCCCGTCGCCACCGACGCGACGAGGATCCGGGCGTGCGAGATCGCGAGCCTGCGCCCGTCGAGCCCGCCGAGGCGCTTGCGCAGGATCGCGCCGCCGACGACGGAGCCCACCCCGTAGCTGATCGCGTGCGCGAGGCCCAGCCCGGGCACGCCCATCGACTCGTACAGCGGGATCGCGACGACGATCTGCGCGGCCACCGCAGCGATGTTCGCGAGCCACGGCGTCTTGGTGTCTTGCATCGCATAGAAGGCGCGCATGATCTGCTGGAAGGCCGCGAAGGCGACGAGCCCGACCGACATCCAGGCGAACGTTCGCGAGAACAGCTGTGTCGAGACCGCGGTGAACGTTCCGTGTTGGAACAGCAGTCGGTACAGTGGCGTCGCCAATGCGATGAAGCCGGCCGAGGCCGGCAGCACGATCAGGGCCGTGGACCGTAGCCCCAGGGAGATGTCATCGCGCATCGCAGCGCGATCACCCACGACGTGATGCTCCGACAGACGCGTGACGAGGAAGGTCATAACGCTGACCGCGAAGATTCCGTACGGGAGCTGATAGAACGTCCACGAATACTGGTAGGCGGTGACGCCGCCGTCGGTGCGGTTCGCGAGTGCGTTGACGAGCCATAAGCCGACCTGGTTCACCAGCACGTAGCCGAGCGAGTATTTCGCGAGATTGCCGACGTGACGCACCGCGGGATGTCGCCAGTCGAGCCTGCCGAGGCGGTACCCGCCCTGTAGTTTCGCGACGAACGGCCACAGCACCAGCGTCATCACGATCACGCCGAGGGTGGTTCCGCCGGCGAGCAGCACCTTGTCGGCGGTGGTGATGTTGAACAGCGTCGGGACCTCGTCGCCGTGACTCATGCGGAAGACGATGAACGTGGCCATGACGATCAAGTTGTTGAGCACCGGCGCGAACATCGGGGCCGCGAAGCGGCGATGGGCGTTCAGCAGGCCGGTGAGCACGGCGCCCGTGGCGTAGAAGATCATCTGCGGCATGAAGATCCGGAGCATGAACGTCCCGACGCTTTCCTGTGCCAGGCGCGTCGCCGGGTCTTCCACGCGGAAGGTGTAGATCTTGATGAGCCACGGCGCCGCGAGGATCGTGATGGCGGAGAACACCGCCGCGAGGATGAGCGCCATCGACAGGATCGTGGAGGCGAGCCGAGCCGCCTCGTCCTTCGCTCGCGTGCGGATGTGCTCGATGAAGACGGGGACGAAGACGGTGGCGAGGATCTCGCCGAGCACGAGCTGATACACGACGTTCGGCAGCGAGTTGGCCAGGTGGAACGTGTCGGGGAGCTTCGACTCTGTCCCCCCGATCGCCCACGCCATCACCGCGATGCGCACGAACCCGGTGAGCCGTGACAGCGTCGTGCCGACGCTCATCACGGCGGTGGCGCGCGTGAGTGAGACGCCGGCGTCCTGCGGAGGCTCGGGGACGAGGTCGTCGGACATCGCCGCGAGGGTAGCAGCGGTTAGGCCGGTGGTTCGATGCTCTTGCGAGCCGACCCGGCTGGGTGCGCGGCGCGAGCGCGAGCGCGGTTCTCGCGACGGCGTGCCCGCCGGACGTAGGCGACCAACAGGAACAGCGTGCTGCCCCCCACGGCTGCCAGCGTGACGGTGCTCACGGCGCTGGAGCGCAACACGAGCTTGCCGGAGGCGAGCCGGGTCTGGCCGTTGGCCGTCTCGACGAATACGTCGAGCGGGAACGTGCCGGCGGTCAGCGCACGCACTGGGAAGTCCAACGTCATCGCTCGCGCGTTGAGCTCGACCTCGCGCACCGATCCTTCCGGGAACACCAGCTTGGAGCTGGCGATCCGGATGCGGACGCGCAGCGGCAGCACGACGTCCGGCGCGCTCGTCGCCCCGTTGAGGATCGTCACGGGAACCGAACCGGTCTTCGACGTCAGCGTGACGCGCCGCTCTGCGACCCCCAAGGCACCGGTGATCGCGCGCGCCGACGACTCGACCGATCGTGCCAGCGCGGTGCCGCGCTCGGGATCTGTTGCCCAGCTCGCCGACTGTGCGCGCAAAACCATCCGGTCGAGTCGCTCTGCGCCCGGGAGCGGATCGACGGCGATCGACTGCGCGGTCGCCAGCGCGCGCCGCGCTCGCCGTGCGGCGGCGAGGTAGGGAGTGTCCGCACGCTGTAACCGTTGCGTGGGAAGGGGATCGCCCATCGGTGACAGGAGGGCGTCCGTCGCGGAGACGAGCTTGACCCACGGCGCCCTGCTGATCCCGCGCAACGCTGCCGCCAAGGCCGGCGGCGCGGGGGGTGCGGCGCCGGCGAGAACCAGGACGCGCTCGGGGGCGAGCACCGGCAGCTCGAGCCACGCGCTCGCGGTCTCGGCGATGACCGCTTGCGCAAGGAGCACGCCTTGCTCGCTGGTGTTGAGCCGGTCGCGCAAGGCAAGGTCTGGGAGCAGTGCGGTGGGTCGCGCGTCTTGGATCTGGATCGGGCGCGAGGGGCCGAACAACGACGGCTCGAAGGGCGTGATCGGCTGGCGCTGCAAGACGCCTGGGTCGAGCACGACGCCGCTGAGGCCCAAGGTCGAAGCGGCCAGCAGCGTCGGCGCGTCGACGACGAGTCCAGGTGGGACCAGCACACCCGAGGCGGGCCGGCCGAGCCGCTGCTGGATGACCTCGCGCCCCATCGCCAGCTGCCGCACCAGCTCGGAGGTCATGCCGCGACGATGCAGCGTCACGAGGTCGGCCGGGGCGTAGGGGACCGTCGCGAGCTCGACCTGCTGGGACAGCTTGGCCGTCGCAGTTTTCAGGCGCTGGGCCGATTGCGCGCCGGGCGATGTCTCACCGAACGCCTGCGGGCCCTGCCGCGTCGCTCCGACGTAGCCATCGGCGAGGTCCTCCACGGTGTCCAGCAGTGAGGGCCCGAAAGCCAGCGTCACGGGAGCGCCGGGCTGCGCGGCGATGGCCTCGATCTGCTGGGCGATCTCCTCGAGCTGGAGTGCCTCGACTGAACCTTCGGGGTACACGCCGTCGGGACCGGCGACGTCCGGGCGGTCGATCGGGAGTATCCACGCGACGTTGATCGGCGCGGCCGGCGCGGCGACGAAGTGTGGGATGGCGCTGAACAACTGTTGCGATCCACGCGAGTGGGCGAACGCGATGCTGATCGGGTAGACGCCGGTACCGCGGATCGGGGCTATCTGTTGTGCCTCGCGCGTCAGGGTCACCGTTTGGGACTCACCGGCGGCCACGGGGTCCACCGGCACGGTGAACGAGCCGATCACATCGGTCTGCTGGCGTCCGTCGAGGGCGAGGCGGAGCTGCGACCGGTTCAGCACGCGAGCATGCATCGCCACACGGATCGACGCATCCTGCAGCGTCAGCTCCGTCGGGTTGGAGATCTGCAGCGTCGCCGTGAACGGCGTCTGGGCGTCTATCCAGGGCGAGATCGCCGCGACGCGTACGAGGCTGAGGTCCACCGCTTGCTGAGCGCTCGCGGGGCCGGGACCGGCTCCCGCTACGACCAGCGCGGCGGCGGCCAGGATCAACCTCACTCGTCGTGGCATCCGCCCGATGGTATTGCACGGCGGCCGATGGTTCGGCCGTCACCCGTCCAACGTAGGATGGGCGCGATGCTCGAAGGCATCATCGAAAACCTTACGCCGTGGTTCCTCCAGTGGGGCCTCCTCATCGTGTTCGTGGCGACCTTCGTCGAGTCCTCGATCGTGGTGGCATCGATCCTGCCGGGCGAGTCGGTGCTGCTGCTGGCGGGGTTCTTCTCGTCTCCCGACCGACCGTTCGCGACCGAAGAGCCTGCGTTGTCGCTGGTGTCGGTCATCCTGGTCGCCTTCGCCGGCGCGGTGCTCGGAGACCTCGTCGGCTACACGATCGGACGCATCGGTGGCCGTGCGATCGTGCGGCGGTTCGGAAAGTTCATCCTGTTGCCGGAGCGCCGATTGCCGGTGCTCGAGCGGTACTTCAAGCACTACGGCCGCCGGGCGATCCTCTTCGCGCGGTTCGCGCCGTTCCTACGCAGCGTCCGGACGCTGGTGGCCGGGATCGCGCGGATGCCGTTCCCGACGTTCCTGGTGCCCGATGTGGCCGGCACGGCGGTGTGGTGTGCTGGGGTGGCGGCCGCTGGGTTCCTGCTCGGCGAGTCGTGGGCGGTCGCCGACCGCTACCTCGGCGCCTTCGGCGTCGTCGTGTTCATCCTGCTGATCGTGGGGTTCCTGCTGACGTGGCGAGGGGTGCGCAAACGGATCGAGCGCGAGCTGGCGGAAGCCCCCCACGCGCCGAACTTCGACCCCGATCACCCAGACCCCGTCACGTAACCCCGGCGCGTATCGGGCACATGCCCTATCAAGGCGCGCCCGGCGCGCGCCGAAGGAGGTAGGGATGGACATCCATACGCTGCTGCGCGCGGCGGCGGAGCACCTCGCCTCGGACATCCACATCCGGGCCGGCGCTACGCCGTACCTCCGGGTCGACGGGGAGCTCTTCCCGGTCGATACACAGCCGTTCTCGCCCGAGAAGACCGAGACGCTCATCTTCGGCATCATGACCGAGGACCAGCGGCGCTCCTTCCGCGAGACCAACGAGTGCGACTTCGCCTACACGATGGACGGCGTCGGTCGCTTCCGCGTGAACGTCTTCCGCCAGCGCGGGTTGCTGGGCGCTGCGATCAGGCGAGTGCTTCCGGGCACCGCGTCCTTCGAGTCGCTCGGGCTGCCGCCGTCGGTGCGAACCCTCGCCGACGAGCAGCGCGGGCTGGTGCTGGTGACCGGCGTGACCGGCAGCGGCAAGACCACGACCACGGCCGCCATGATCAGCCACATCAACATGACGCGGCGCTGTCACATCGTCACGATCGAGGACCCCATCGAGGTCGTCCACGAGGACCGCATGGCGATCATCGACCAGCGAGAGATCGGCATCGACACCGTCGACTTCCACACCGCGCTGAAGTACGTCGCGCGCCAGGATCCCGACGTCATCTTCATCGGCGAGATGCGCGACCAGGAAACCGTGCGCGCCGCGGTCCGTGCGGCCGAGACCGGCCACCTCGTGATCTCGACACTGCACACGATCGACGCGACCGAGACCATCAACCGCGTCATCGACTTCTACCCACCGCACCAGCAGATGCAGGCGCGCAACTCGCTCGCCGGGACACTGCGCGGGGTCGTGTCTCAGCGACTCGTGCCGCGCGCCGACGGGAACGGCCGGATCCCCGCGGTCGAGGTCCTCGCGATGAACGGCCGCATCTACGACATGATCTGCGACCCGGATGCCACCAACCAGATCGAGACCGTCCTCGCCGAAGGCGAGTACTACGGGATGCAGACCTTCGACCAGCACCTGTTGAAACTGTTCGGTGCCGGCGCCATCACGATCGACGACGCGATCGCGGCTGCCACGAGTCCCCACGACTTCACGGTCCACGCGCGCCAAGCCGGTCTCGCCTAGCCACCGAACAACCCGCGCGACCTGCCTGGATCGCTGGGCTATGCTCAACCCATGCCCCCCTTGCCCCCCGAGCTTGCGGCGCGCCTCAAAGAACTGGTCGCCATCCCTCGGGCCGTCGATGAGCTCGCGCAGCGCTTCCACGACGCCGGCCACCAGCTCTACCTCGTCGGCGGCAGCGTGCGCGATGCTCTGCTCGGCGTAACCAGTCCGGACTTCGACTTCGCCACCGACGCACGTCCCGATGTCGTCCGCGAGCTCGTCAGCGGCTGGCACGAGGGCACGTGGCTGCAAGGCGTCGAGTTCGGCACCGTCGGGGTCGCCAAGGCCGGTCACCGGCTCGAGATCACGACCTTTCGCGGCGAGCGCTACGCGCCGGAGTCGCGCAACCCGTCGGTCGCGTTCGTGTCCACGATCGAGGACGACCTGGCGCGCCGCGACTTCACCGTGAACGCGATGGCGGTACTGCTGCCGGAGCGTTCCTTCATCGATCCCTTCGGCGGCGTCGGCGACTTGGCCGGCAAGCTCCTGCGCACCCCCGGCGCGCCCGAGCTTTCGTTCGGCGACGACCCGTTGCGCATGCTGCGCGCCGCCCGCTTCGTCGCCCAGCTCGGTCTGGTCCCCGAAGAAGGCCTCGTGTCGGCGATGAAGGAGATGCGCGACCGCCTGCAGATCATCTCGGCGGAGCGCATACGCGACGAGCTGACCAAGCTGCTGAGCGCGCCGTCGCCCTCGGCCGGACTGGCCCTGGCCACCGACACCGGTCTCTGCGATCTGTTCCTGCCCGAGCTGCCGGCGATGCGCCTCGAACAGGATCCGATCCATCGACACAAGGACGTCTATGCGCACACGCTCGCCGTCGTCGACAAGATCGTCGCGACGGAGCCGAGTTCGGAACCCGACACCGTGCTGCGCATGGCCGGACTGCTGCACGACATCGCGAAGCCGGCGACGCGCCGGTTCGGGCCGGAGGGCGTGAGCTTCCACCACCACGAGGTCGTCGGCGCGAAGACGGCCGCGCGGCGGCTGCGCGCGCTGCGCTACGACAAGGCGACGATCGCCGCCGTCTCGCGCCTCGTCGAGCTGCACCTCCGTTTCCACGGGTACGG
>JBKJXT010000351.1:0-4678 GCA_046716205.1 Actinomycetota bacterium | reverse complement strand
TGGCGACCTGCGACCTCGACCAGCCGATGATCTTCGGCCAGACGCCGTTCCAGTTCCCGATCCACTTGGGCCATGAATGCGTGGCCGAGGTCGTCGAGGGCCCGGAGGGCTTCACTCCCGGCGACCGGGTGGTAGTCCCGTTCCAGATCTCCTGCGGTACCTGTGAACGCTGTACGCGGGGGCTGACCGGCAGCTGCGCGACGGTGCCGCCCGTGTCGATGTACGGGTTCGGTGCGTTCGGAGGCGGGTGGGGCGGCGTGCTCAGCGACCTGGTGCTGGTTCCCTACGCGCACGCGATGCTCGTTGCGTTGCCCGAGGGCGTTGATCCGGCAGTTGTTCCGAGTGTCGCCGACAACATGCCAGACGGCTGGCGGGCGGTGGCCTCAGCCCTGGTCGAGGTGCCGGCAGCGGACGTGCTCGTCGTCGCCGGAGGCGGTATGCGCTCGATCCCGCTCTATGCGGTCGACGCGGCGCTGGCGCTTGGCGCGGCGTCGGTCACCTACGTCGACACCGACGCGGGTCGCTTGGCGGTTGCGCAGCAACTCGGCGCCCGGGTCGTCGACGGCAAGCCCGACCGCTCGCTGGGCGCCTTCCCGGTCACCGTCGATGGGACGGTCACGCCGGAAGGTCTGGTCGCCACGCTGCGGCTCACCGACTGGGGTGGCCACTGCACGTGCGTCGGCCAGCTTGCACCCGAGGGTCTGCTTCCGCTGCTCGAGCTCTACACCCGCGGGGTGCACCTTCACATCGGGCGCGCGATGGTGCGCCCGGACATGCCCGCGATCCTCGACCTTGTCGCCGCTGGTCGTCTGCGGCCGCAGCTTGTGACCAGCGCGACCGTAGCCTGGGACGATGCGCCCGAGGCGCTACTCGAGCCTGCGACCAAGCTCATCTTCAATCGCACCTGACCAGGGTCCGCTTACAGGACCGATGGCGAGCTGGCTGCCCAACGGCGCGAGGTCGTCGACGTGGGTAGGTCGGGTTACCTAGACAGGAGGAGCGCCCCGCCCCATGCGGAGCCCGGCGTCCCACAACGTTCTCCGCACAGCGGAAGCCGGCCGGATCGAGTGTTGGCTCGAGGGTAACCAGCACCCGAACCGACATCGAAGAGACCGCGTCGATGCAGCACGAACAGGAACAGCTTCGACTCCATCACTGATTCACAAATATCTCTCAAGTCCGTGACTTGTCCAGCCAGAACTCGAGGAGGCGCTGGTCTCCGGTGACGGCGAGCGTACCCAATGCAGGCCGGCGGCCCCACATCATGAGATAGAGATCTTGTGCCGCTCCTTCAACGTGCACGTCTCCCCCCGCATCTTTGTGCGCCCAGTCGAATCCGTCCGATCGCAACCGGATCGACCAGTAAGCCTCGGGACAGCGAAGAGCGATCGACTGTCCGGTCCCTCGAAGCTCCGCAACGGACGGTGCACGGTAAGTGGAACACGGGAGGTTCTCGAGGAACTCATCGACGCCGTCTACGGCGATCGACGCATCGACCGACGGTGCGCTTTGCAGTACGTACTCTGCGTCGGCGCGGTGGATCGTTGTTTCGTGCACCATCCGGCGACTCCAGAAGCGAACGTGCCGGTCCGCCCCCCACGACCACATCGCGCGGTCCGGGTCGGCCGCAATGAGCTCCTCGGCGAGCGTAGCAGAACCCGACCGGAGCCAATCCACAAGCGAACTAGAGGTGGGTGGGCTCGGTGAGTCATCCACTTTCTCCAGCCTGGTGAGCGAGAGCGTCGCCACCATTGCGCGGGCCCACCGATGCACGATGCCAACGTGCCGCGCGAGATCGAGAACCGTCCACCCGGGACAAGTGGGAACGGGCCTCTCGAGCGGCGCTTCGACGACGACGGCGAGGAATCGTTCGACCTCGTCGCACAGCGCGCTGAAATACGCCTGATGGCTGAGTCGGTGACACGGGACGAAGCGGCTAGTCACGCGGCTACACCTCCGGGGGCATCTGAGCCGTGGGCCTGGGAACCCCGAACCCCACGGTCGCCCCGGTCACGAGCTTGGTCAACCCTATCCATCGATGACCGGCACATGCTGCGCTTACGGTCCGGGAAAGGCACGCGGGAAAGCCTCGGCGAGTTCGTGGTCGCCGCTCTCGTCGATCGGGACGATCGTCGGACGCCCGAGCAGAAGCGCGAGCAGATCCCGGCTGCTTCCCAGTGACGTCGCTGATGGCCCCGACGCTTGTAGGTGACGACGAGGTGGATCATGAGCCCGGCACCACTCCGCGTCCGGGTATGCCGTTCGGTCTGCGTCGGCCGACGACGCTCCGGGGCCACTGCTGTCGTCTTGCACCACATACGTACATGTGTGTAGGTTACAGGGCAGCCGCCCGTGAGGCTGGTTGCACGGGACCTGCACTGGTTAGGAGCGAGGGGCATGAACGTCGGATTGGTGATCGCCGGGTCTTTGTGTTTCGTGCTCGCGGCCGGTCACACGTTCGTCGGTAGGCTGGTGCTCGACCGACTCCCTCGCGACTTTCAGCCCACACGGTTCGGCGACGGCGCGCATGCGCGCGGGCTCGTCCGTTTCACGTGGCACGCGCTCAGTGTGATGCTGACCACCACGGGTGCGATCCTCATCTCGCTCGCTCAGGGCGAGTCCGCCGACAGCCGCGGCGAGATCGTCTTCTTGATCGGCGCGGCTTATGTCGCCGCGGCAGTAATGCTGGCCTGGATGACACGCAGGAGACCATCCGATCTGCTGAGGATTCCGGTGTGGGCGCCCTTCATCGCCATCATCGTCCTGTGCTGGCTGAACACCTAGGAGGAAGTCGTGGCGACTGCCATCCACCCCCTTGAGAGCACGAACCGAAACACTGACATCGCGCTCCGCTTGGCAGCGTGGCTTTACCTTGTCGGACTCATCGCTCACACGGCCGACCACCTCCGGCGTGGAGCGAGTGTGCTCACACCCGAAGTGAAAGCAGCCGGCTTCGTGTCGACGATCGCAGGGGTCGTCACGGTCGCGCTGATTTTCAGGCGCAACCGTCGCGCAGCACTCGCGGCGGTTATCTTCAGTTTTCCGGTCGCGATCGGCGTGGCAGCCGTCCACTTACTCCCGAAGTGGAGCGCGTTCAGCGACACTTTCCCGGGGTCGAGAGGGACGGGCGTCAGCGCGTTGTCGTGGATGGTCGTCCTCGTGGAGATCGCTGGCGCGCTCGCGCTTGGCATCGTCGGCGCGATCGACTTCTCGCGCGAGCGTTCCGCGGCGAGCGCTGAGGGTGCCGGGTGAGTTTGCCGCTGATCGTCGCCGGATCTCTCGCCATCCTCGGCGCTGCCATCCACGGAGTGGGGGGCGAGATTCTCGTGGTGCGAAAACTCACGCCGCAGATGCTACCTCCCAGCCGCTTCGGGGGTCCGACGATGACCAAGACGATGATCCACGCTACGTGGCACATGACGACCATCGCCTTTCTCACCGTCGGGTGTGCGCTCCTGTTGTCAGGATCGGTCCTCAACGGCGATACCGCCCGGGGGATCGGCATGGTGGCTGCGAGCGCCTCCACCGGCTTCGCGGCGCTGGCGGTGGGAAGCACGAGAGACCCGCGAGCCTTGTTCCGCCATCCCGCACCCATCGGGCTCACCGCGGTCGCCGTGCTGGCATGGTGGGGCGTTCTTTGAGCAAGCACGCGACGGATCGAGGGTCAGCGTGAGGCTTCCGAACTCCGTCCATGAAGCACACCCCTGGGTGATCGCTGAAGTCGCCCCCGATTTCAAACTGCTCGATGTCTGGGCGCTTCCGGTAGAGGGGGGACCCGACGAGTTCGCCTCCTTCCTAGAGAGCATGACCTCCTTCGATCCTGCCAACGCAGCGTCCGCAGTCAGTCGCGCACTCTTTTGGGTGCGATATCGCCTGGGAGACTTGCTCGGTTGGGATGCCACAAGGAAACGACCGATCCCTGGGTGTACTGAAACGACGCTGAGCGCGCGCCTTCCCGAGGATGTTCGGGGCAGCGCGAAAAACTCTCTGATCAGTGGCGCGATGCAGCGAGCTGGCGGCGGCTTCGTTCCTCTGTATCTGACCGACGACGAGTTCGCTGCCGAACTCTCGAACGGCACCGTGCATGGCGTTCTTCACGTTGCATGGGTCGAGCACGGCGGAGGTCGCTTTCGCGCGCAGATGGGCGTTTACGTGAAGCCCCGCGGCAGGCGCGGCGAGATCTACATGATGCTCATCCAGCCCTTCCGCCACCTGATCGTCTACCCGGCACTCATGCGTCAGATCGGTCGTGCATGGGATGCGCGGAACTCACGAGCGAATTGAGTTCAGAGTGTCACACACCGACGGGCTCCATCGTCTCTCTGATCGAGTGCGTCCGGCTGGTCGAAGCTATGAGATGCGAGCGAGATGAGATGCAGGGCGTGAGGGCGATCGGCGGGTTCGCAGGTCTGGCTTTGGCAGGTGCTCGACTGGGAGATCGTGATGTCGCAGCGTCGACGATGCTCGGGGAGGCCTAACTCTTGTACCTTCGTCAACCCTTGAGATGGGGGCACTCCCACGTCATGCTCGCAGCGGATCGGTGGCCGCTTTCGTGATCCGACTCCGCGCGAGGGTGGTGATTCCGCTATCGGCTGCAGCGGGAGCCGGGCTCGGGTGGCTCGGCGGGCTGCTTTGGTTCGAGGTCTTCGGTTCGGGATACGGTGACTTCGGATCAAAC
>JBKJXT010000350.1:0-2703 GCA_046716205.1 Actinomycetota bacterium | reverse complement strand
GTCCCGGCGTCGGATACGACGCAGAAGAGATCGAGCTGAAGGTCGTCGGCGATCCCTATCCGACCAACAAAGGCAGGCGCATTTACGGCGTGAAGGCCGACAGGGGGATCAGTTCCCACTCGGACGTCATCAACGATTGGACGTTTTGGGCGCTCCATAGTCAAGTTCACGGGAGCGACTGATGGCCGAGTTGATCAAACAAGAGTTCCAGTTGGTAGTCCTCAAGCTGACGCAGGCAAGTTCTCGAAGCACGTCCTCGGCTGGTCGGGAAGGCCCGATCCGATTCGAGATCCAAGTTGGCAACGAAACCTCCGTCGCCTTTGATGTTCTCCCGCGCGAACTAGGCGTGCCAGAGCGCTTTGACCCAAGTGCTCAACGGTACTCAGAGCCGCCGTTCCGGTTCGATGAAAGCGCCCGGGATCGCCTGACTGCTCCGCTGATGAACCTGCTTTCACCCGGTCAACCGCTCTGGCTTCAGCTCGGGCCTCCGAGCGGGTATCTGCCTTTGCTTCCCTGGGAGAGGATGCTTTCGGGCGTCACGCCCGGACCGTTGTTGCGTCTCCCGTATTTCGCGTCCTTCCCGTCCGTCGCAGTCGATGAGGTCGACATCGTTCTGTGCTCAAGCGCACCGGAAGCGAAGCGCGCGTTCGAGGGAGCGGAGCTAATTCAAAGGATTGCTCAGAGGCTCGTCGACCACGTCCAGCCGCCGCCCGTGACCGTTCATCTATTCGTCGACATCGTGGGTTACGACGTCCTTCATGACTCCGGAATCGCGTCCTGGGCAGGTGCGAACGGTGGCCGAGTCGTTCTCTACGATCCTCGTCAAGCACCCGTCGCTCCGGCTCCGCGCAGCGCGAGGGTCAGCGATTCGCCCGAAGGCATATCCAATCCCTGGCTACTCTGGATCACGGAGGCGATGTCCGGACGAACGGTTGAGATTGCGCATTTCCTGTGCCATTCTTACCTTTCGCAAGACCAGGCCGCCCTCGCCGTCGCGGAGAGCCCGATCACCAACCAGGATGGCACGCTGGCGCGTTTCATCGGTCCGAATCAACTCTCGAACTGTCTGACGTCGATCGGGGCTTGGGCGGTGGGCTTTACCCCGCCGCCAAGCAACTTCTCGCCGATGGGGATGCGCTTGCTCGCGGACCGCATGGCGCATATCCGTCCGGGACCTGTCTTACTCGAGGATCCTGCTTCCGACGGTGGCGCCGGGTTGGAGCGTGCATACTCAGCGCTCCTGGAGCAGATGACCCCGCCCTCGCTCGCGGGCATGACCCTTTACAGTCATCCGCGTCTCACGGGCGACGCGCGAACGACGAGCGTGGGCGAGTCGGGGTTCGTCGATTCGATCGTCGGATCCGCGTTCAGCGACGTACCGGTAACGACCGAAGGGCCGGCGTGGGTGACTTCAACCCGCCGCTACCTCGAGCAATCGGCTGCAAGTTTGTTGCCTGAGGAGCCCCGATCTGAACTTCAAAGGGCTGCAGCTGAAGGTGTGGGCGATGCCCTCTCGCTTGTTCAACGAGTCTTGGGAGAGCAGGTTCGCGCCTCGAGTGGTGAAGAACATCGTCCTGTGGCGGCTGAGGAGATGCGCGCACACGAGGACGAGGAATGACGAGAACCGTGGTCGAGATCCGTCCTGCGTTCGAGGGCGGTGGCTTGCAACTGACACTCGGAGAGTGTCCTGACAATATCCCGGATGGCTACGCCGTCGTCCCGTTCCCGTGCGACCCGAGGGACGCCATTTTCTCTGACTACAGGCGGGGTGCCGCCTCCGTTAACGAGGTCGGGCAACGTCTCCTGGATGGTTTGCGCGCCCACCCGGGGATCAACACGGCTCTCGACATCATCCTTGCCGCCAACCCGGACGTCTGCCGGCCGCTCTACATACGCATCAACCCGGAGGCCGAGTCGATCCCCTGGGAGACGCTCTATGGCAACGGGACCTTCTTGGCGCTTGATCCGCGGTGGCCGATAGCGCGTATCGGTGGACAGGTGGGGGCCGGATCCACAAGGCCGCGAGACTTTGAGCGCCCCCTTCGGGTTGTCGCCGTACTAGCAGCCGCCGGCGTGCCTGCGATCGAAGAATGGAAGGCGCTCGATGCAGCTCTCCAGGCTGCGCCATTTCCCACAGAGCTGAGTCTCTTCGTCGCGCAGGACGATCTCAAGGCAATGGTCGAGGCGGATGCCCGTCCGGGCGTCACCGTCGCTTTCGTTCCAGAACGGGAAGATCTGATCAGCGTGATGCGCGACAGACGTCCTCACATCCTTCACTTCTTCTGCCATGGAACTCCAGACCCAGCCTTTCCGCAGTTGCGTTTAGCTACAAGAAGTACCTATGGGATGCCTGGAGATGCCAACGAGGTTGTCTTGGAACCTCGCGACCTTCTGGAAGCGACAAACGCCGAGCGCCCTTGGATGACAGTGCTCAACTGCTGCCGCGGGGCTGAAGCTGCCGCGGGGGCTGGCTCCTTCGTTCACTCGCTCGTCGCACAAGGGTTCCCAGCGGTCGTAGGGATGGGAGAGGCGATCCTTCCCACCGACGCCTCTGCCTTCTGTCGATCGTTCTACGATCGGATCCTCCATCTTCTTGCCGAAGTAGCCGCGCCGAGTGACGAACAGCAGATCGAGTGGGTGCGAGCGATGTACGAAGCTCGTCACAAGATCTGCGATGAGCACAGAGGTGCGAACCCGTGCTCG
>JBKJXT010000349.1:0-12885 GCA_046716205.1 Actinomycetota bacterium | reverse complement strand
CGGTGCGGGCGCCGCTCGCGACATCACCGCCGACGACCTGCACGCCCGGCAGGCCTCGATCAACCTCGGCGGCTACTTCCGCATCGACGCCGTCGCGCCGACACGCTCCTGCGAAGCCGACGGCGTGCCCGTCGCCGACGCCGGCGGGTTGCGCCTGTATGGACGCGGCTCGACCACCGTCGTCGGCGGCTCCAACGGCGTTCCGGCGACGAACATCCCCGGCGGCGGCGGCGGGATCATGATCGGTGGCGCGTGCGCGCGTGCGACCGCGAGCATGGAGTCGTTCACGCTTCCCACATCCGGCGTCGATGTCGGCATGCCACCGAGCCCCGATTCCACGGTCTTCGTGCCCGGCGCGCCTCCGGCCCCGGCAGGCCCCGTCGTGCCCGGCGCGATCGTCCCGCAGGTGATCTCGCGGACCGTTTCACACGTCGAGCTTCGGACGCCGATCGCGTGGCGGACGGCTCCCTATTGGGGGTCGGTGCTCGGCGGGCTCGCGTTGGCTGGTGCCCTCGCGTTCGTCTTCCGCCGTTCCAGGATGATGCGGCCGGTCGTCGCGCGCGCCGATCGGTTCGCGCGTCAGTTCCTGCGCGGGTAGCGTGAGCGGCCTATGTGCCGCGCGGTGTGGGTGGTCGTGTACGCAGCCGATCTGGACTCGGCCAAGAAGCTCCGCCGGGGTGCCGGCGCCGAGGTCGAGGTCGTCGCGATGACGATGAGCACCGACGAACTCACCGCGACGATCGCCACGACCAGAGCCGACGCATTGATCATCGATGCGAACGCGACCAGCGCCGCTCAGATCAGCGGGATGTTGCGTTCGAAGGATCGAGGCGTTGTGTGGGTCGGTGAGGGCGCGCCGGACGGAACGATCTCGGTCGCTTGGAGCGATGCGCTCGCCGACGAACTACCCGGCGCGATCACTCGAGCGTTGCTCGCCCGAGGGAAGTAAGCCACCGAGGCAAGGAGAGCCTTAGCCCCCTTCGCCGCCCTCGCCGCCGATGTCGGCTTCATGGCGGAAGAGCTTGACGAAGTCCCGCTCGGCGCCGCAGGCGGCGCATATGTTCTCCTGCGAATCCTTGTCGAACACGAAGGTCGCCGGCTGGTCGAGGAAGAGGACACGTTCCCCACAGTTCGGGCAGTGAACGGCGTCGGCGTCGACGGCACCCCGCGTGGCGACGATCTGCAGAACCTGCTGCCGGATCGTTTCGCGCACGGCTTCTTTCAGCTGACCTTGCTCGTCCGGGCTCATCGCTTGGAGCGGGTGGAGCGGGTGGGTGCTGACACCGATGCTGGCCACGTCATCGATCATGGGCGGGCCTCCTTCCGCTTCGACGAGTGTACCCACCCGGAGGGTATCCCTACCATGGGGATCTTGCGGGCGAACTAGGGCGATCCCTCCCCCGGCACCGCCCGGAACAGCAGACCGCAGTGCACGGAGGGCAGGGGCACGTTCTGCGCGATCAGCAGGGGTTCGATCAATGAGTCCAAGCTCACCGCGACCCGCTTCGCCGCATCGGACGCGACCGACATCGCATCGCGCCCGCCACCGGCGCCGACCAGCGACTCCGGCGACTCGGCGGGAGCCCGGCGGCCCAGTGCTCGGTTCGCTCCCCGCCGCAGCGCCGCGACCAGACGCAAGAACGGGCTGTAGTCGTAGCGCTGCATGGTCACAAGCGAGAACCCGCGCTGCTCGAACTTCGTCCGCCAGCCCCTGATCGAGTTCGCGAACACATGCGGGTCCTGATCACGGACGTTCTCCAGAACGATCGCGTACGCCCCCGGCGCGCACAGCTCTCGCATCCGCGCGATGACGGCGTCTTGTTCGTCGAAGGGCACGTGTTGGATGACCGTGACGCTCACCAGGAGCGCGAACCGGATATCGGTGCGGAAGTCTTGCGCTGCGGCGCGCTCGAAGGTGACCTGCGGGAACCGCGCGCGGTTGCGCTCGATGAGCTCGGGCTGCAGATCGATGCCGGTGGTCGCGAAGCCTCGATCGTGCAGCAGGGAAGACCAGCGGCCCGCCCCGCAGCCGACGTCGAGCGCCGCCGCTCCCTGCACCGGAGGAGGCACGAGCGACAGCAGAGATCCGAAGACGCGCCGCTGGCCGCGGGCGTAGTAGCGGTTCAGCCACAGCGGCGCGCCGGGATGACAGACGTTGGTGAGGCCCTCGGGATCGAGGTCAAGGTCGAGATCCGACCAACGCTGGGAATGCGTCTCCCAGTACCGACGCATCTCATCCCAGTCGAAGCGGCGCACGGTCCGGGAGGATACTCGGCGCGCCCGGGGGCCTTGGTAGGCTGCGGTCATGGACAAGGCATTCTTCGAAACGTTCGATCAGCGCAAGAAGGACTTCGCCGGGCGCGCCGGGCTCGGCGAGGAGGTGCGGGCGGAGCTCGTGCTCGGCAACGGCCGCATCATCGTCGTCGACAAGATCGTGGATTCAGGCGACGGGTGGCTCCACGTTGACGGCTTCGACGTGGACGTCGAGGACAAGCTGCTGTCGGTCGTGCTGCCCTACTACCAGATCAACCACGTGATCTTCATGCGGCCGAAGCCGCGCGGGCAGGCAGGGTTCCGCTAAGCCTTACGCGTTGTCGCGCTTGGCGGCGAACATCGCCGCGATCAGCGGCATCGCCGGATGCTGAGCCGCGGGGTCGATGATCGCGTTCACCACGCTCGGAACGTCGGCGACCAGCGCGTTAGTCACCGCGATCTCGAGCTGCTTGGGGGTCTCGACGCGGTCGCCCACACCGCCGGCGAACTCCGCGAGGAGCTCATAGGGGGATCGGGGCAGGTCGCTGGCGATCGCGCGCCCGTGGATCGCCTGCTGCAAGTGGCGCACGATGCCCCAGCCACCGTCGTTGCCGACCACGACGGCGACCGGCGCGCCGTGGCGAGCCGACGTCTCGAGCTCCATCGCCGTGAACCCGAACGAGCCGTCGCCGGCGACGGTGAGAACCGGTCGGTCGGGGTGCGCGATCTTCATGCCGATCGCCCACGGCAGCCCCATGCCCAGCGCGCCGAGGGCTGAGGCCGACGAGGTATGGAACGCGGACGGCATGCGGGCCGGGATGGCGTCCAGCGCCCACAGCGCGAGCTCCCCAGCATCGACGGTCACGATCGCGTTGGCCGGGAGCTTCGCTGCGATGCCGCCGATCAAACGGCCGGGATGCAGCGGCGCGCTGGTGATGCGCGCTCGCGCGGCGATCTCGGTCGCGCGCGCATCGGCGGCATCGCGCAGCCGCTTGATCCAATCGTCGGTGTTCAAGGCCCCGGCGCCGTCGCCGAGATGCTGGAGCGCGACGCGGGCATCGCACACGATGGCCAGCTGCGCCTCGCGCCCAACTGCGAACGCTGCGTTGTCGGTCTCGATGCGGATCAAGGTGCAGCCGGGGTGGAAGTTGCCGTTGCCGACCAGCAGATCGAGCTCGCATCCGACCACGAGCGCGACGTCGGCTTCACCGAAGATCACCTGCGCGGGCGCCGCGAGCAGGTTGGGGAAGCCGAAGCACAGCTCGTGGTCGTCGGACATCAGCCCGCGCGCCGCGCGCACGGTGAACACGGGGATGCGGGCATCCTCTGCCAGGCGCCGCAGCTCGTCGCCGGCCTTCGACCAGAAGACACCGCTGCCCGCGAGGATCACCGGCCGTTCGGCGCGCGCAAGCAGCGTGCGCGCCTGGTTCAACTCACTCGGGTCGAACGGCGCCTGCATCGGCTGGACCAGGTGCAGCACTTGATCCGATGCCCGGTGCTGTACGTCCATCGGCAGCTCCAGCGTCGCGACGCCCGGCCGCTGCAGCGTCGCCACGCCCGGCCGCTGCAGCGTCGCGCCGTTCATCGCGTCGATGACGTTCGCCGTGACGTGGGCGGCGTCCTCCACGCGTTGGACCCACTTCGACCACGGGCGCGCGATCGCGCACTGGTCGGCATCGCCGGAATGACCCCGGCCGCGGTCGTTCATCGCGACCCCGCCGGTGATACACACGACGGGGATCCCGCTGGCGTTGGAGTCGGCGAGTGCCGTCGCTGCGTTCGTCAGCGCCGGTGTGTTGCTGACCACCAGGACGCCCGCCCGGCCGGTCGCCAGCGCGTAGCCCGCGGCCATCCACGCCGCGCCGCGCTCGTCCCGTGCGTCCACGACGCGGATGCCTTCGTCTTCGCACGACTCCAGGATCGGGTTGGTGTGGTCGCCGCACAGTGAGAAGACGACGCCGACGCCGCGCTCGCGCAGGGTGGACGCGGCCGCCCGCGCGCCGGTGATCAGTGCTCGGCTCCTTCAGCCAAAACGTCGACGAGGGCTTCGCCGCGCGCGAGGCGCCGACAGTT
Source organism: Actinomycetota bacterium (assembly GCA_046716205.1). Taxonomy (GTDB): domain Bacteria; phylum Actinomycetota; class AC-67; order AC-67; family AC-67; genus JBKJXT01. The sequence goes on along the minus strand of JBKJXT010000349.1, from coordinate 8,559 downwards.
ATCCGCCGCCGCCGCCATGATCCGCAGCAACGATTCGGCGGTCACCCCCGCCATGTGCGGTGACACGAGCACGTTCGGCAGCGACAACAGCGGATCATCCGGGTTTGGAGGTTCCGGGTCGAAGACGTCCAGCGCGGCCCCCCTGATCTTGTTCGTGCGCAGCGCCTCGACCAAAGGATCGTGATCGACGACGTAGCCGCGTGAGGTGTTGACGAGGATCGCGTTCCCGCTCATGAGGGCCAGCTCGCGCGCCCCGATCAAGCTGCGGGTGCGCTCGGACGCCGCCACGTGGATCGTGACGATGTCGGCGGTGCCCAGCAGTTCGTCGAAGGGGAGGAAGTGCACCCCCATCGCCGTCTCCTCGCCTGCCGGTGGCCGCACCGCGTCGTGGTAAACGACGGTCATGTCGAACGCCCTGGCGCGCTTCGCGACCTCGCGCCCGATCCGACCGAGCCCCACGATGCCGATCGTCTTGTGCGCCAGCTCGAACACACCCGACTGCAGCAACGTCATGTTCGCGTACTCGCCCGCAGACAACGCGTTATGGCCGGCGACGATCCGGCGCGACAGCGCGCCGGCCGCGAGGATCGTCCACTCCGCGACGGCGTGCGCTTCGGCGCCGCTCGATTGCACCGTGCAGACGGGGATGCCCGCGGCCTGGGCCGAGGCGAGGTCCACGTGGTCGAAGCCGTGGCCGGGCACCTGGATCAACCGAAGCTTCGCGCAGCGCTTGATCAGATCCGCGTCCACCGGGGTGATCGCTGCGATGATGATCTCGGCTGCCTCGGCCATCTCGTCGGGCACATCGGCGGGGTCGAGGAAGGCCGAAACGGTGAAGTCCTCGCCGAGCATGCCGCCGAAGAACAGCGATGCGAGCTCTGGCTCGCGCGGGACGAGGGCGATCGTTCGCATCAGGATCTCCTTGGCTTCCGTCCGCGAAGGATAGGCGATGCCCGCAACGGCAGGGATGGCCTCGCCCGGTGTCGAAAGCTCGGGCATCAGACCGATGGAGGTTGAGATGCGCAAGGTCGTCACGGGCTTGATGCTGGCGCTGATCGCGGGCGCGCTGGCGGGAAACGAGATCGTGCTCGTCGAGCACGACACACCGGCGGGCACCATCGCCTGCGTTGGCGCCGAGTCGGGCGGCAAGTGCGACCTCGTGTGGCTCAACTACAGCGTCGAGACGCTCCAGGCCGACCGGACGAAGGTCAACTGCCCGCGTACCAGCGGCGAGTGCTACCAGTCCTCCGACGACGCCAGGTCGACCTCGTCTGGCTGGGGCACGGGCGCGTCCAGCGACGTCGTACCGGGGATCGTCGCGGGGCCGCTGAGCGTCGGGCTCGCCACGAGTCCGACGACCTCCACCAACAGCGTGCGGATCTGGACGGGCATACGCGCGCAGGGCGGCGGCTCGGGTGCGGTGGCCGTCGGCGCGGGCCGTAACGCGGCGAGCGACCCCTTCGGCTGCCTCACGCTCTACGGCGCGGACGGCACCGACGGTCATGTCATCGCCGGTGGTCTTGCGAGCTCGGGGATCTCCGACGACGCCACGGACTACGACACCGACGCTCAGTTCTGCGGTGAGCTCCTGCGCGGGGTCGTGTAGCGGCGGCTACGGCGCGCCCACCACGAGCGTGGTGTAGGTCGGCGTGTCGGTCGACCCGTTGTCGACGTGATCGAACGCGGAGGCGCTGACGGTGTACTGGCCCAGCGGCAGATCGGTGAAGGTCGCGCGCCACGTCCCGTCCGCGTCGACGTTCACGAATGCCCTCGGCTGATCGTGCATCGCTGCGAGCGGCGCGATCTGGTTCTCGAGGGTCACCAGTACGTTGCGCGCGCCTGAGGCCTTCGTGGCCGGGGGGTTCGGCACGTCGATCGCCGTTCCGCGGACGACGACCGGCTCCATGAGGTACACGCTCCGCGAGGGCGGGTCGAGCGTAACGACCGGCGGCGTGGCGTCCTGGGTGGTGGCGACGATGTCCGACCACGTCCCGACGGTGCACCCGCTGCTTCCCTCGGCGCGCAGGTGGTAGTAGTAGGTGCGTTCGGCGAGCTGGCTGAACGTCTTCGTGCGAGCGCTGCCTGCCACCGTAGCCGTCTGCACGACCGCGGCGAAGGACCCGTCGGCGTTGCTCGTTTGCGAGAAGGACACCTCGACGGTGAACTTCGATCCTTGCTGGGTGCCCGTGGGCTGCGTCCAGTTCAGGGTATTGCTCGCGGCGGGGCTGAATGCGGGCACGCTCGGCACCGGCTTCGCGCAGGCGGCGGCGTGGGCGGGGCGCAGCGACAAGGCCGCGACGACGAGGACGAGCGCGGCGAGGCTGCGGTGAGGGCGGCGAAGGATCATCTCGTAGAGACATTCGCCCCTCGCGCCGCAGGTTCCTTCCACCGATAGGCTTGCGCGCCCGTGGAAGGCCTGGAAGAAGCGCTACAACGTGCCCGCGACGGCGACGCCGACGCCATGGGCGAGCTGTATGCGGCGTTCTCGGGACCCCTGCTGAGCTACCTGACCTCCCAGGTCCGCCGGCGCGAGGATGCCGAGGACCTGCTGGGTGAGGTGTTCGTGTCCGCGATGAAGGACCTCGGTTCCTTCAGTGGCGACCTCAGTGGATTCCGCGCTTGGCTGTACCGGATCGCCACGAATCGAGCGATCGACCTCGCGCGCCGCCAGCGCCGACGCCCCGAGGAGCCGCTGGAGGTGGCCGAGCAACGCGTGGACGAGGCCGATCCCGAGGCCGACGCCATCGAGCGCGTGGAGCGCGCCCGGGTCAGAGCGGCGGTGATGCAGCTACCCGAGGAACAACGGCGCGTCATGGTGCTGCGGGTGGTGGCGGGCCTGCAGGCGGCCGAGATCGCCCAGATCGTGGGCAAGCGGGTGGGGGCGGTGAAGGCGCTGCAGCATCGGGCGCTGGCGAATCTCACCAAATCCCTGGGCCCGGCTGCCGCCCGTATCCCGGCGGCCGACGAGGACGCTTAGGAATCCGAGTTGGATCGTTGGAGCGAACTGGATGCTGCCTTGGACCGCATGGTCGAGGGCTCAGACGTCGCGGCCTCGGACCCTCTCATCGACGCGGCAGCGCGCGTGCGCGCGGCCTTCGTCGAGCACGTCCCGGAGGAGGTCGCCACGCGCCACGTCGCGCTCCTCGCCAGCGGCTCGACCGAGACCCCGATCGCATGGAAGCAGTGGCGGCCCCGTCGCGCCCTGACCATAGCGGTCGCTGCGGCTCTTTCGGTCGTGCTGCTCGGCGGGAGCGCGGTGGCGGCGGCCGCGACCGCGGGGCCGGGCGATCTGCTGTACGGGGTGAAGCGCGCTGCCGAGCGGCTCGACCTGTCCGTGCACAGCGATCCCAGCGAGAAGGCGCGGCTGCACCTCGCCTTCGCACAACGCCGCCTCGGTGAGCTGAGCGTGCTGCTCGAGCGTCAACGAGCGGGCGAAGACGTCGACGTCGCAGCCGCGATGCGCGCGTACCGCGAGGAGGTCGCCAACGTGGAGTCGGACGCGGCCCGCGTCGCGCTCGGCGCGGACTTCGACGCCTTGCTCGCCCAGATCCTCCAGAACCTGCAGAAGCACGTGGACCAACTGACGCACCTGCGGGACACCAAGGTGCCCGAGCAGGCGCGCGAGGCGATCCAGCGTGCGATCGACAACGCGCAGAAGGCCGAGGAGCACATCGGTCGCGGTCGAGCGAAGAACCTGGGGCGCCCCGGCGGCGCTCCGTCGGGATCGCCGGGCAACGGCGGGACCGCGCCCGGCCGCGCGCCTTGACGTCGCCCTAGCTGCGCGCGATCACCCCGGATGCGAACGCATCCATCGCTCGCAGGTAGCCGTCGAGCGTCGGCCCTTTGAACCCGATCTTGAGGTGCGTCGCGCCGGCCGCTTCGTACTCCTCGACCTGACGCAGCACCGATGCGACGTCGATGCGCTCGTTATCCGCCGTGTACACGCCGTGGCGCAGGGGGATCGAAACGCTGAAGCCGGCGGGGAGGTCGTGGCGCGCGAGCACGGCTTTCATCTCCTGCGGCGGACAGCGGAACGGGGTCCATCCGTCCGCATGCTCGGCGGCGCGGCGCAGCGCACGCATCGAGTTGCCACCGATCCAGATCGGCGGCCTGCGTGCGGGTCGAGGGGAGATCGCGACGTTCTGCGCCGTGAAGTAGTGCCCGTCGAAGTCGAACCACTCCTGTGACCAGGCCACCTTCAGGGCCTCGATCGTCTCGTCGGTGAGATCGCCGCGACGCTCGAACTCGACGTCAAGGATGCGGAACTCACGCTTGAGGTAGCCCGCCGCCAGGCCGCAGATCGTCCGTCCGCCGCTCATGACGTCGAGGGATCCCATCGTCTTGGCGATGTGGAACGGTGATCGATACGGCGCGATGAGCACATCGGTCACCAGCTGCACACGCGTGGTCACCGCCGCAGCCCACGACAGCACGACGAAGGGGTCGAACCACGTCGCGCCGGCGCCGGCGTCTGCCCACTCGCGCGGGGACAGGATGTGATCCTGTGCGCACACGAAATCGAAGCCACCCTCCTCCGCGGCGCGCGCGATGCGCGTTACCGCGTCGGAGGGCGGTACGTCCACCGACGAGTAGAGCTGTCCGAGCGGGAACCCGACGAGCCCGAACTTCACCGCATCCTACTGATCGAGCTTCCAGTACTTCACGGCGTTGCCGGCGAGGATCTTGTAGCGCTCTTCACCGGTACAGGTCGCGAACTGTTCGGAGATCACCTTGCGCGAATGTGGCCAGTCGCACCCGTGATGCGGGTAGTCGGTCGACCACATCATGTTCTCGATGCCGACAGCATGGCGTTGCGCGACGCCGTTGAAGTCCTGCATGAACGTGGCGGCGAAGTTGTTGAACCAGTAGAAGCTCGGCGGCTGATCGATGTTGATCTCGCCCCAGTGGCGGTTGCGCCAGTATCGGTCGTCGAGCTGCTCCATGAAGTGTGGGATCCAGCCGACGCCGGTCTCGATCAGCAGGACCCGCAGATCCGGGAAGCGGTCGAAGACGCCTTGGAAGCAGAACTGTCCGATCGTCGGCGGAACGGCGCTGAACACGCCGGCCATCCCTCCGATCGCGCGAGCGTTCGCGTTCGGGGCGCCCTTCTTCACCTCGGAGGTCACCGACTTGCCGGTCTCCTGCTGCTTCATGCGCGCGGCGCGCGACACGAGGTTGATGTGGATACAGACGGGCAGCCCCGTCTCGACGCAGGCGGCCCAGAACGGGTCGTCCTCGGCGGTGAGGTTCTCCCCGCCGCTCGGCCAGCAACTGATCACGACCGACTTGGCGCCCTTCGCCTTGGCTTTGTGGACGTACTCCACGGCGCTCTCAACGCCCAGCGACGGGATCTGGTAGGCCGGGAACTGTCGCGCCGGGTCGACGGTGAACTCGTCGAAGGCGAAGGAGTTGAAGGCGTCTACACCCGCCAGCACGAGCTCCGGATCGGGATTGCCGAGCCAGTGTCCGATCGTGCGCTGCGGCGGGAAGATGATCTCGGCGTCGATCCCGTCGACGTCCATGTCTTCGAGGCGCGCCTTGCCGTTGTAACAACCAGGGCGAGCGTCCTCGTACTTCACACCGTGCCAGCGGAACTCCTCGAACTTCTTGCCCGGCGTCGTCGTGAGCCCGATCGGGTCGGGGTTGGGATTACCCGCGAACAGCCACGCGTCGCCACCTTCGTGATCCTGCACGAGCTTGGGTGCATGCTCCTGGAGCTTCTGCGCGAGGTGGTTCTTCCAGATGTCCGGCGGCTCCGTGATGTGTACGTCTGCCGAGACGATCTTGTAGTCGCGTGCCACGGCTTCACCTCCGATGTCGATGCGTGCGAGACTACCGCAGCGCCTGACGCCACTGTCAACGACCGAGGCGCTCGTGCGAAGTTGTAAGGGTTCCCTACGGGAGGTCACCGATGAGGTGGAACGGTTCAGTCGCGATCGTCACCGGCGCGTCGCGCGGCATCGGTGAGGCTGTGGCACGCGCCGCAGCCGCTCGCGGGGCGCGCGTCGGGTTGATCGCGCGATCGAAGGAAGACCTCGCTCGGGTACAAGCTGCGTGTCCGGGCAGCGCCGTCGCTGCCGCCGATCTCACGGTGCGCGCCGAAGCCTCCGAAGCGATCGCGTCGTTGCAGCGCGAGCTCGGACCGTGCGACATCCTCGTCAACAACGCCGGAGCCGGCGCGCACGGCTTCGTCGCCGACACCGCGGTCGAGGTCTACGAGCAGATGATCAAGGTCAACTACCTCTCGACCGTCTACGCGACCAAGGCGGTGCTCGACGGGATGATCGAGCGCAACCGCGGACATCTGGTGATGGTCTCCTCGATCGCCGGGCGCGTCGGCGCGCCGCTGGAAGCGGCCTACTCGGGCGCGAAGTTCGCGGTGACGGGACTTGCTGAAGCGTTGTCGACCGAGGTCGCCTCTCACGGTATCGGCGTGTCCTCTATCTATCCCGGACCCGTCCAGACCGAGTTCTTCAACGCGCGCGGGGTTCCGTACAAGCGCAAGACCCCCAAGCCAGTTCCCGCTTCGAAAGTGGCCGAGAAGATCATCGTCGCGGTCGAGCGTGGGCGCGCCGAGACCTACATCCCCGCCTGGCTGCGCATCGCGACGATCGTGAAGGTGCTCGCGCCGCCGCTCTACAACATCGGCACGAAGGGCATCGTGCGCGACGCCTCGCGCGAGCGCTGAACGCACCCGGTTGGCGAGCCGGCGCCCAGGCACGACGTATCCTGCACCTGAGGCTCGATGAGTATCTACGGCAGGTGGCTGGCGGGTGCGGCACTCGTGCTGCAGGTCGCTGCGTGCTCTGGCGGAGGCACCGACACCGGTATCTCCGCGTCGCCGACCCCAACGGCCCCGCCGTTGTTCGTCGCCGAACATGTCGGGCTGAGCTCAGACAACGCCGTCGAGTCTTGCCTGCCGATCGACGCGCCGTCGATCGCGGGTCGCCGCGCGCTCGAGCGAGCATGGAACAAAGCCACGGTGAAGACCGACGCGAAGGGCAACCTCTGCGCGGTGGAGACCGTCGACGCGTGCGATGGGCGTGGACGCTGGCGTCACTACATCGTCGACGCCGACGGCGCGCAACGCCGCGCGACGCTGGATCCGGATGACTACCAGGTGAAGGCGGGCGAGCTCGACGCCTGGCTCTACAACCCGCCGGGGGACACCTACGGACATATCGGCATCACGTTCGCCGCCGTCTGCGAGGACGAGCTAGCGGGCGGCTCGGGCTGACAGCAGGCGCGCCACCCGCTCGCGGTGGTGCGTGGGGTCGCCGAACAGGACCTCGTCGGCCTTGCACCGCTTGAGGAACAGATGCATGTCGGATTCCCACGTGAAGCCGATCCCGCCGTGCACCTGGATCCCCGACTTGCACACCCGAACCGCGATATCGCCTGCCGCGGCCTTGGCGACCGACGCCGCCAGCGATGCATCCGGCGCCCCGCGCTCGATCGCCCATGCCGCGTAGTACACCGCGTTGCGCAAGGACTCGACGTCCACCAGCATGTCGGCCAGCCGGTGCTTGATCGCTTGGAACGAGCCGATCGGCCGGCCGAACTGCTGGCGCTGCTTGGCGTAGTCGACCGATATCTCGAGCACGCGCTCGGCGGCGCCGAGCATCTCGGCAGCGAGGGCGGCGGATGCGCGATCGAGCACGGCGCGCACGGTGCCAGCCTCGGAGGTGCCGACCGGTTCCGCGGCCGAGCCGTCGAAGCGCAGGTCCGCGACCCGGCGGGTGGCGTCCATCCACTCCACGGTTCGGCGGTGCGACGGCTCGGTCAGGTACAGCGCATCACCGGCACGCGCCACGATCCGTTCCGCGACGTGTCCGTCGGTGACGAAACGGCTCTCGCCGTGGATCTCTCCGTCGCGCGCCTGTAGCGAACCGTGGTCGGTGAGACTCAACGTCAGCGAGCCGTCCGCGATGCGGGGTAGCAGCGTTGCGCGTTGTTCGGCGGATCCGCCCAGTGCGATCGCCGATCCGCCGAGCACGACCGTGGACAGGTAGGGGCCCGGCAGCACGACACGACCCATCTCGATCAGCATGATCGCCTGTGCGATGAACCCCAGGCCGAGGCCGCCGTGCTCCTCGGGCAGGTCCAGCGCCATCCATCCCAGATCGGCCATCTGCTTCCACACCACGTCGGTGTAGCCGCGCTCGTCTTCCATCATCGAGCGCGCGTAGCCGATCGGCGCTTCGCGTTCCAGGAAGCGGCGCGCTTCGTCGCGCAGCGTGCGTTGTTGATCGTCGAGATCGAAGTCCATCTTGTTCCTTCGTTAGGCGCGCGAGTATAAACGCGCCGAGCGCAAAGGAGCCGCAGATGATTAGGGGCGAAGGAACGGAAGTCATCCAAGGCGTGACGATCGACGAGGTGTTCGACTTCGTTCTGGATCCCGCGCAGTACACCAAGGCAGACACCAAGATCATCTGGGTCACCAAGCTGGCCGACATCGAGAACGGCATGATCGGCCTGGAGGAGGGCAAGTTCTTCGGGCTGTTCAAGGGCGCGGTAGTCACCAAGTATCAGTGGACGCCCGATCACACACGTCTGGAC
>JBKJXT010000348.1:0-11345 GCA_046716205.1 Actinomycetota bacterium | reverse complement strand
CCAGCGTATGGCGCTCTGGGATCCGCCGGCGAGCTGGCGCGCGACCTCGAGCGCGCGGGACTGCAGCTCGTCGTCGTCCACGCACAGCGACACCAGGCCGATCCGTTCGGCTTCCTCCCCCGAGATCGCATCGCAGGTCATCAGGTAGTACTTCGCCTTCGCCATGCCGCACAGCAACGGCCAGCAGATCGCGGCGTGGTCGCCCGCGGCGACACCCAGGCGCGTGTGTCCGTCGATGATCCGCGCGGTGCGGCCCGCGATCGATACGTCGGCCAGCAGACCTGCGACGAGGCCCGCGCCCACGGCCGGACCGTGCATCGCCGAGACGATCGGCTTCGAGCAGTTGATTATGTTGTAGACGAGGTCGCGCGCCTCGCGGAACACGCGCGTGCGCACCGCGAAGTCGTCGATCTGCGACTGGATGAGGTCGAAGCTCCCCCCGGCGCTGAATGCCTTCCCGGCGCCGCGCAGCAGCACCACGCGGACGTCGGGATCGCGATCGACAGTCAGCCACACATCCCCGAGCTGCGCGTGCATCTCGGCATCGATCGCGTTGAGCCGCGGCGCGTCGAGCACGATCTCGAGGATGTGCGGATCCGGGCGCTCGAACGTCAAGCGTGTGAAGGCTGCGTATCGATCAGACATGACTCGCTCCCTTGGCCGGCTGCGGCGCACAGCCTAAGGCAGCGATGTTCAGATGCGGAGCGGACGCACCGGTGCGACGATGGCGTGCGGATCCTCGCGCCACACCTCCGGTTGCACGTCGATGTACAGCTCGATCTCGTTCCCGTCGGGATCGGCGACGTAGACGCTGTGTGTCACGGTGTGGTCGGCGGTTCCGATGACGTTGGCGTCCGCACGAACGAGATCCTGGAGCGCCTCACGCAACTCGTCGTCGGTCGTGCCGATCTTGAGTCCGAAGTGGTACATCCCGACGCGCCGGCCCTGCGGGATCGGCGTGGCCCCGGGACCGACCTCCAGCAGCAACAACTCGTGATGCGTGCGACCGGAGGAGAACACCGCGCCCGCGCCGCCGAACTCGGCGACCTCGGTCCAGCCGAGCACGTCGCGATAGAACCGCCGCGACCGGTCGAGGTCGCTCACGTACAGAACGATATGGCCGAGCTCCTTGACTTCCATGTGTTCCTCCTCCGTCACGGGCAAGGGTAGCGAGCGGGGGCGGGGGGCGCCCCCCACTCGCGGTGCGCGGGCGCCTTGGGCGCGCCCGCTGTTGCTGCTTACCCTTGGTGGACGGCCTCGATCTCGATCTCGATCTTGATGGTCTTGCCGACGAGCACGCCGCCGGTCTCGAGCGCGACGTTCCACAGCAGACCCCAGTCCTCGCGGTCGATCTCGGTGCGTGCGTTGAAGACCGCACGGGCCTTGCCCCACGGGTCAAGCGTCGTGCCCTGGTACTCGGCGTCGAGCACGACCGGCTTGGTGACACCGCGGATGGTCAGCTCACCCGGAAGCTCGAACGTCGTCGCCCCGGTGCGGTTGAGGCCCGTGCTGACGAAGGTGAGCTGCGGATGGTGCTCGACGTCGAAGAAGTCGGCGCTGCGCAGGTGCGCGTCGCGCGCCTCATCCCGGGTGTCGATGCTCGCCGCGTCGATCGTGACCGAGGCCGTCGAATCGTCGGGCACCTCCGCGATGGTCAGGCTGCCGGCGAACGTCCCGAAACGGCCGCGGACCTTGGCGACCATCAGGTGGCGGACGGTGAAGGATGCCGCCGAGTGTGACGCGTCGATCTCCCACGTACCTGCCGCGGGAAGATCGAGCCCGTCGATCGTCCTGGTTGCTACTGCGAGACTCATGGGGACCCCCTTGTCGGACCGCGGCTCTGATGCCGCTTGCTTAAGGTCCCTAACTATTTGGTCCCAAACTATATTCCCACGAACGACATGGTTCTGGGATACGGAATCAGCTCGCGGGCTTCTGGAGACCCGCCTGGACCTTGCCGAGCAGCCGGACCAGGGTTTCCTTCTCCCGATCCGTCAGCGTCTCGAAGAGGCGGGCTTCGTTCGCGAAATGCTCCGGCAACAGGTCGCCGAGGACCTTGCGAGCCTTCGCGGTCGGCTCGATCAGCAGCATCCGCCGGTCCTGCGGATGCGGGGTGCGCCGGACCAGCTTCTGCTTCTCGAGCGTGTCGAGCAGCCCGGTCACGGTTCCCCGGGTGACCAGCAGCCGTTCGCCGATCTCCCAGGGACACAGCGCGCGTCCGGCGCCGTCCAGGATCATCAAGACGTTGAACGTCGCGATGGAGAGCTTGTAGCGGCGCATGAGGCGCGTCAGCTCGGCGGAGACGAGGCTCTCGGTGCGCAGCAGGTTGATCGCGGACTCCGTTGCGAGCCGACGCGCGCCAGGATACCGGCGCTCATGATCGGTGTCGGCTCGGATCGGTGCGGGCATGTTCATCGTTAGGGACCAAACTACCAGGCCTGACCCGTTATGGACCCGGGCAACCCCATCCGGGATGTTTCCCCCCACCGGACGAGGTATGCGTAACGGGTTTCATGGGTAGCGAGTATGTGGTGGATCAGCGACGAGTGACCCTCACCCCCGTTCCGGCGCGCCCTCCCACGGCGGAGGACAAGCCCGTGGACGAGCACATCTTCTTCGAGGTCCTCGGCGAGACGTGCCGAGCCCTGGAAGAAGACAACATCATCAACGGGGTGATGGGCGGCATCGCGTCCGCCGCGCTTGGCCGTCCGCGATGGACCCACGACGTCGACCTGTTCGTGCGGACGCAGGACAAGGAGCGCGCCCTGGTCTGCCTATCGCGCCGCGGGTTCTCGACCGAGGAGACCAATCCCAACTGGATCTTCAAGGCGTGGAAGGACGGCGTACTGATCGATCTGATCTTCCGCGCGAAGGGCGAGATCTATCTCGACGACGACATGGAGAGCCGCATCGTTCGCACGTCGGTCAAGGGGTGTCCGATCCGGACGATCCCGGCCGAGGATCTGGTCGTGATCAAGGCGATCATCCACGAAGAGGACACGCCGCGGCATTGGTTCGACGCGATCGGCGTGATCACCAGGATGAACTCGTCGTTCGATTGGGAGTACTTGCTGAAGCGCGCCGGCAGCAGCCCGCGCCGAGTTCTGAGCCTGCTCTCGTACGCGCAGAGCACCGATGTCGTCGTACCCGACTGGGTGATCACCCGGCTGGTGGGATCGATCTACGTGAGCTGATGGCAGAGCGAGAGGAAGAGATGGTCGAGTACGAGGTGCAACGTGCTGTGGAACGGCTCGCGCAGGATCCACGCTCGAGTGAGCTCGAGGTCCGGGTCTCGGTGGCCGGCCGCAAGGTCTTCCTGCACGGGACCGCGACCAGCGACGAGCACCGCCGCGCGATCACCGACGTCGCGAGCGAGGCGCTCCCCGACCTCGAGATCCACAACGAGATGGCGCTCGTCGACCTTCGGCCCGCCGAGGAGGCGGAGGAGCTCTCGTGATCAGGGTCGCCGCCGTTGGGGACATCCACATCGGTCGCAACGATGTCGGCCGGTACCGGCCATCGATCGAGGACCTCGCGACCCGTGCGGATCTGTTCCTTCTCGCGGGGGATCTGACGACGCACGGCGCACCCGATGAGGCGCGCGCCGTCGCCACGGAGGTGCGCGATCTGGGCATCCCCACGATCGCGGTCCTCGGCAACCACGATTACCACTCCAACGAAGAGGTTCAGGTGCGGCACATCCTCGAAGACGCCGGCATCCGCGTGCTCGAGGGCGAAGCCGAGGTCTACGAGATCAATGGGTGTCGCGTCGGCGTCGCCGGCACGAAGGGGTTCGGCGGCGGGTTCTTCGGCGCGTGCGGCAGCGATTTCGGGGAGCCGGAGATGAAGTCGTTCATCCGGCATACGGCGTCGCTCGCCGAGCGCTTCGAGCGCGCGCTGTCCGGACTCGACGTCGATGTACGCATCGCGTTGATGCACTACTCGCCGGTGCGCGACACGCTCAATGGCGAGCCGTTGGAGATCTTCCCGTTCCTTGGGAGCTACCTGCTGGCCGAGGCGGTCGATCGCGCGGGCGCCGATGTGGTGTTCCACGGGCACGCCCATCGCGGGACAGAGAAAGGCATCACGCCGAGCGGGACGCCCGTTCGCAATGTTGCCGTCGGCGTGATCAAGCACGGCTTCGGGCTGTACTCCTTGGGCGCGCACACCAACGGCGAAGGTGAGACCCTCGCTGTTCGCGGGCGCGCGTCGCTCCCGACGTAGCCGCTACTCCGGCCGAACCGGCTGCTTCGAGGACTATGTGAGGGACGCAAGCTCGACGATGAAGCGCGCGCCGTGCCCCGGCGCCGTCTGCACGGACACCTGCCCGCCGTGCGCGTGCACGATCGCTGCCACGATCGACAGCCCCAGGCCGGCGCCGCCGCTCTCGCGGGTGCGCGCCGGGTCCACGCGGAAGAAGCGGTCGAATACCTTCGCGGCATGCTCGGAGGCGAGTCCGGGTCCCTCGTCGGCAACCTCGAGGTGCGCGAGCCCGTCGGTGTGCGACAGGCGCACGTGCACCGGCGTGCCCGCAGGCGTGTGCTCAAGCGCGTTGCTCATCAGGTTCGCGACGACCTGGCGAAGGCGCGCCCCGTCGCCCTGGACGACGACGTCGTCGGCGATCGACTCCTCGATCGGCCGATCGGGGTCGCGCGCCCGCGCGTCGGCCACCGCATCGAGCGTGACCGACGACAGGTCGACCGGCGCGCGGTCCAGGACCGGGGACTGATCCAGCCGCGCAAGCAACAACAGTTCCTCAACGAGGGTGCCCATGCGCGCAGACTCTTCCTCGATCCGGCGCATCGACTTCGCGACGTCCTCGGGATCGGCGCCCGCCCCATGACGGAACAGCTCGGCGTACCCGCGGATCGACGTGAGCGGTGTGCGGAGCTCGTGCGAGGCATCGGCCACGAAGCGCCGCAGGCGCGCCTCGGATGCCCGGCGTTGCTCGAACGCCACTTCGATGCGTTCGAGCATCACGTTCAGCGCGCGGCCCAGCCGGCCAACCTCGGTGTGCTCATCGGCCTGCACGATGCGCCGCGATAGGTTGCCGTCCGCGATATCCGCCGCAGCCTGTTCCATCTCGGTCAGCGGACGAAGTCCGAGGCGGACGAGCCACAGCGCCATCGCGGCGACGGCGACCAGCACCGCCAGCGATACCGCTCCTTCCACCGCGAGCAGCCGTCGTAGCGTCGCGTCGACCTCGGTCATCGGATACGCGAGCGCGATCGTTCCCTGGCCCGCCGGCAACGCGGTCGCGAGCACCCGGTACCGGATCGAGCCGTCGGAGCCGGTCGTGAGCAAGCGCGACTGCTCCGAGCCGCGATGCTCCACGGAGCCGGGGAGCCCGCCCGGCAGCTTCGGCTCGGGCGCGGAGATGCCTACCCCCAGGGGGCGCGTCGCGATGACGTTGCCGGCCGGGGACACAAGCATGACGAAGGTCACCGGCACTTGGAGTCCTCGGCGTGGCCGGAGAGGCGCAGATGCGCGCTCATCGAAGAGCTGGCGGGTAACCGCCGGTCCGGAGCCGACGAGCTGTTCGTCGAGGCGGCCGACGAGCGAGGATCGCAAGAGCGCATACGTCGCGGTGTTAGCGACGATCAGCCCGAGGGTCACCAGCGCAACGGTTGCCAGCAGCAGCCGGGCGCGCAGCGACAGCGCGCTCATGTCTTCGGCAGGCGCAAGCAGTAGCCGACGCCTCGGATCGTGTGGATCAACAGCGGGTCGAAACAGTCGATCTTCTTGCGGAGATAGGAGATGTAGGTCTCGACGACGTTGGCGTCACCGCCGAAGTCGTAGTGCCATACGTGATCGAGGATCTGCGCCTTGGAGAGCACGCGCTTTGGATTCAGCAACAGGTACCGCAACAGCGTGAACTCCGTGGGCGTCAGCTCGATCGGCGAGCCCGAGCGGGTGACCTCGTGGCTCTCCTCGTCGAGGACCAGATCCTCGAAGGTGAGGCGACCTTCCGACGACGGACCTGTGTCGCCGGTGCGGCGTAGCACCGCGCGCACCCGCGCGACGAGCTCTTCAAGGCTGAACGGTTTCGTGACGTAGTCGTCGGCGCCCATCGTGAGGCCGCGCACCTTGTCTTCGGTCGCGTCGCGAGCGGTGAGGAACACGATCGGCACGCGCTCGCCGCCATCGGAGAGCTGACGCTGGACCTCGAAGCCGTCCAGATCGGGCAGCATCACGTCGAGCACGACCAGGTGCGGGCGGAAGGCCCGGCTCGCGCGCAGCGCCGCGCGCCCGGTCGCCGCCGTCTTGACGTCGAAGCCCTCGTAGCGAAGCACCGTCGCCACGAGGTCGGTGATGTTCGACTCGTCGTCGACGACCAGCACGCGGAGAGCCTCGGGAGCGGCGGGCATAAAGTGATTATCGCGCGGAAGCCTGAGAAGAACCTGTGAGCCGGCTGGGAAGCGGCACTAGGCGCCGGGTGCGCGCCTCCCAAGGACGGCGCCCAACACTTTGCTGCGTTGTGTCCGCATGCGAGTCACTCCACGTACAAAACGTCGCGACCGAGAGGCACGTCGCTAGAGTTCCACGCCGCAGGCGCGCAGCAGCTTCTCGAATGTTTGGCGACACCGACCGTGTCTCCCTGCGCACCTCCGTCGCCCGGCTCGTGGAGCATATGAGTCTCGGGCGACGGTGATGCGTTACGACCGGGCGCGCAAGGCGGCGGTGGCGGTCCGTCGTGCGCCGTCGCGCGTATAGGTCACGGTCACCCGGTCAGCGATATCGAAGGACGCCAGGCGCGCGATCAGCTCGTTCATCGATGCGATGGCGTTTCCGTTGACGGCCACGATCACGTCGCCGGCGCGCAGGCCCGCGGCGTCGGCCGGCCCCCCTTCGACGACCGACGCGATCAGCGCGCCGCCAGCGCCGGGGACGCTCTCGCCCGAGATCCCCAGGAACGGGCGCTGCGCGCGGCCGGTGGCGATGATCTGCTCGACGTCGCGCCGAACGATGTCCATCGGGATCGCGAAGCCGACCCCGACGTTGCCGCCCGTGCCACCCAGGATCGCGGTGTTGATGCCGACGACGCCGCCTCGGGCGTCGGCCAACGCGCCACCGGAGTTGCCCGGGTTGATCGGCGCGTCGGTCTGGATCGCGTCGGTCAGCGTTTGGCCCCCGAGGTCGAGGTTGCGATGCAGGGCGCTGATGACCCCAGCGGTGACCGTCCCCTCCAGGCCGAACGGACTGCCGATCGCAACCGCAACGTCTCCGACCGACAGGTCCTCGGTCGAGCCGAGCGTGGCAGCGGGCAGGCCCGTCTTGTCGACCTTCACCACGGCGATGTCGTCGGTCGGCGCGGCGGTGCCGATCACGCGCGCGGCCAGCGATTCCCCGGTGCTGAGGGTCACCTGCACCTCGGCGGCGCCGGCGATCACGTGGTTGTTGGTCACGATGTAGCCATCGCTCGAATAGATCACGCCCGACCCCGTTCCGCCGGATCCGAACGCCCCGCCGGTCGTGATGCGCACGATCGAGGGGATCACCTTCTGCGCGATCGCAGCGACGCCGGTCAGGTTGTCGTCGACCAACGCGGGCGCGTTGACCTGGCGGACGACGGCGCCCGGTTCCACGAGCGTCGCGCCGACGGCGCCGCCGCCGAGTCCGGCGACCAGCGCGACGGCAACGAGCTTCCACCCGCCGCGCCGTCGCGGCTCCGGGGACGCCGGCTCGGTACCCGGCTCGAGAACCTCCTGCACCGGCGCGTACGTCTGTTCGCTCATCGGTCCTCCCACGCTGTGGTCAACGATCCGAGAGTCAACCAACTCGTCCTGTACGTCCCCTGAACGGATGCTTGGAGTTGGCTGTGAGCCCTCCTTCCATCTGGAAGGAGTTCGCGCCGCAGCGCCGAAGGAGGGCGCATGACCAAGACCTCTGCCTTCCGTCGAGCCGTCCTGGGCGCCTTCGCGGCGCTCTTGATCCCGGTCCTCGCCTCCGCCTCGCCGCGGCCCGTCGCCTTGCGCGACCATGCGCGCGCCGTCAACATCCTGCCGCCCGGTCAGTCCGGTCACATGGACCTTGCGACCTTCGGGCTCGCGACCGCCGGCGCCGGGGACTACGGCGTGCACTACGACGACCAGCGCGAGATGTACGAGCGGTTCGAGTACAAGTCGATGCAGTTCAAGCCGGGAAAGCCGTGGACGAAGCTCGGCGACGCGACCCTGTCGCGCGATCCCTACGGCGTGCCGCAGGTCTACGCGTCCACACGCGACGGCATGATGGCCGGCTTCGGCTATGCGATGGCGTCGGATCGTCTGTTCCAGATGGACCTGTTCCGCCGCGCCGGACACGGCCGGCTGGCCGAGATCCTCGGCGAAGGCTACGTCCCCTTCGACGCAGAAGTGCGCACATTGTCGGAGGGCGCGCAGGCGCGAGCGCGAGAGCTCGCCCGCGCAAGCCGCCGGACGCGCGCGGACCTTGAAGCGTTCAGCCGCGGCGTCAACGCCTACATCACCGACGCCACTCTTGATCCTTCGAAGATGCCGGCGGAGTTCGTCCTGCTCGGTGATGTCCCGATCGCGCCGTGGACGCCGGATGACACGCTCGCGTTCGGTGAGTACGCAGGTCGCTACTTCGGCGAGTTCGGTCACGGCGAGATCGAGATGGCCGCGACCCTGCAGGAGCTCACCCAGGTGCACGGCGCCGAGAAGGCGCACCAGATCTTCGACGACATCTATCCGCTCGACGATCCGAACGCGCCGACCACCATCCCGGCGAGCGATGCGACGTTCCCGCGACACAGCGCGCCGCCGACCCAGACCGAGGTCGCGGTCGTCAACACGACGCTGTCGGCCGGTGTCGCCGAGACAGCGCGCGCCATGCGCAACATCCAGGCCACCACGACACGGCTGCGCCGCGCCGTCGGCCTGCACGGGTTCGGCTCCAACCAGTACCTCGTCGGCGGGCGCCGCTCCGCGACCGGGAACGCGATGGTCGTCTCCGAACCGCAGACCGGCTGGGCGGTGCCGTCGTTCCTGTGGGAGGTCGAGCTGCACGGCCCCGGGTACCACTCCCGCGGCGTGACCGTTCCCGGTTTGTCGCTGATGGTGATCGGCCGCAACGAGGACTCGGGCTGGGCGGTTACCTCTGGGCTCGACGCGAACGCGGATACCTTCGTTGAGACGCTCAGCGCCGACGGCACGAAGTACCTCTTCAACCGAGAAGAACGGCCGATCGAGGTGCGCGAGGAGTCGATCCGTTGCGGCACGCCGCCGACGATCCTGCTGGAGCTGCCCGAGACCGGAACCGCCTGCTCGACTCCGGTGCGCACGCTCACGGTGCGCCGCACGGTGCACGGGCCGATGCTGCTGGAGCCCGACGTCGCCAACCGCGTCGCCTACACGCGTCGCTCCGTCGTCGACGGCAACATCGTCGCGAGCCTGGAGGGCTGGAGCCGGTTCGCGGAGATCCACGACGTTGACTCGTTCTTGCGCGCCTCGTCGAAGGTCGCGTTCTCGTTCAACTTCATGTTCGCCGCGCCGGGCGGGAACATCGCCTACGCGCACGTCGGGCGCTACCCGTTGCGCCCGGCCGACGTCGACGAGCGCTTGCCCATACCAGGGACCGGTGCCTTCGAGTGGGCAGGCTACGAGTCGTTCGCGGATCAGCCGCACATCGTCAACCCGCCGACCGGCTTCCTCGCCAACTGGAACAACAAGCCGGCAGCGGGCTGGAGGAGCAAGCCGCAGCTGTACCACACGTTCATCGACGGGTTGCCGTACATGTCGCACTGGGGACCCGGCCATCAGGTCGAGCCGATCCAGCACGACCTCGCGCGCATAGCGACCGGCATCACCTTCGAGAACATGGGCCAGATCCAGGCACACGTCGCCACCGTCGATAATCGGGCGCGCGCCTGGATGCCTACGCTGCTCGCAGCGATCGACGCGAGCGGCGAGGAGTTCCCGGGGCGTGAGGTGCTGGGCGATTGGGACATGCGGCGTGTCGACGTCGACCACGATGGTTTCTACGACAAGCCCGCCCTCCGAGTCTTCGACCTGTGGGTGGAGGAGATGCTCCGCGTCACCTTCGAGGACGACCTCGGCAGCCGGATCTTCGCCGTTTCATCCGGTATCGGACTCGATGGCCATCTCCGGTCGGCAGACAACGGCGACACCCCAACGTTCAAACTCGAGAACTCTCTGTTCGCCACGCTCGACAACGCGATCGCGGGTCGAGGCAGTTACGACTTCTTCAACGGAACGGGCGCCGAGGAAACGATGGTCGCCGTTCTGAGGAAGGTCATCGACGGCATGGGCGGTGAGGGACTCGACGGACGGCAACGTGTCGAGCGCGGCGCGTTCGCGGCCCAAGGCGCGGGCTCGGTGGAAGATCTCGCGCCACTGATCAACCGCGGTTCCTACGGTCACATCGTGGAGTCCGGCGGCGCGCCCACGCGCTAACAGCTCCGCTCCGGCGTCTGTATCGTTCCGCGCGTGAACGGGGGGCCAGAGGCGAGACGCGTGCGACGACTCGTTCGCGCGCTCACCGTCGACCGCACCCCGTTCAGGATCTCGCCGGACTACCGCCGGATCTGGTGGGCCGAGCTGATCTCGCAAGCCGGGACGCAGATCACCGTCGTCGCGGTCTTCTTCCAGGTGTACGCGCTGACCGGCTCGGCCGCCAAGGTGGGTCTCGTCGGGCTGGTGCAGCTGGTGCCGTTGATGATCGCGACCATCGTCGGCGGGCCGCTGATCGATCGGATGGACCGGCGCACGATCCTGCTGGCGACGCAGGCCGGGTCGGTGCTGACCTCAGGAACCCTTCTCGCCGGTGCGTTCATGGAGCGCCCGCCGCTCGCCTTGATCTACACCGCCGTCGGACTCTCCGCTGCGCTGTCGGGCATCGCATCGCCCACCAGGGGCGCGATCATCCCGAACCTGATCCCCAAGGAGCTGATGCCGTCGGCCGTCGCGCTCAACCAAGTCATGTGGAACGCAGCCCAGGTCGTCGGGCCGGCGATCGCAGGCATCATCATCGCTCAAGCCGGCCTGCGGTGGGCCTACGGCATCGACGTGATGAGCTTCGCGGCGACGATCTACGTCACGCTGCGCCTGAGCCGCCAGATCCCTCGGCGCGAGAACGGGGATCACGCGTCCGGTCTCGCCGCCATCAGGGAGTCGTTCTCGTTCATGCGCGGCAAGCGGGTCCTACAAGCGACGTTCATCGTGGACCTGATCGCGATGACCTTCGGGATGCCGCGTGCGCTCTTTCCGATCATCGCGGTGACCCAGTTCCATCGCGGCCCCGAGATCGCCGGCGCGCTGTTCAGTGCGAGCGCCGTCGGCGCCGTGAGCGGCGCCGGGACGGCGGGATGGGTTGGGCGCATCCGC
>JBKJXT010000347.1:0-10329 GCA_046716205.1 Actinomycetota bacterium | reverse complement strand
GGGCGCGTCGGCGGGGGGGGGGCCCCAACGGCCACCGATCGCGCGGGGGAGCGCGCGGGGTGGCCCCTCTACCGATGCGACGACCTTGTTCTCTGACTTGAAGTTCGAGAACTCGTCGCGCCGTTGCGAGCGATCTCGACTGTCTAGGACACGGTCGCGCCGATCACGTATGTCCGGTTGCAGAAAGGTGTTTCCGACCATGCCGTTCGGTCTCCGCCACTGGTGGGCGGGTGATTTCGGAGCGGTCTCGTCGAACCCCGGGCTCACCGGAAGACGGATACGAGTGTGCGGGTCAAAGGTCGAGCAGAAACCTCAAGACTCTCCCGATCTCGAACTGGATCTCCGAATCAACGGCGCCAAGCTGAGCTACGAGGCGCTGCTCCGATATCGACTTCACATCCTCACACTTGGCGTAGCTCACGTCATCGAGCCCAGACGTACCCGGTTCGATCTCGACATGCGATGGCAGACCTCGAGGCGTCGTCGTGCATGGAACAACGATCACGACGCCGGCCCGGCTCTCGTTGAGTGGGTCGGCGGAAACGACTACGGCGGGCCGACGGCCTGCTTGCTCTCTTCCGATCTGGTCCCCGAAGTCGATAAGCCAGACTTCGCCCCGTCGAGGGCTCACGCCGAGCGATCTCGCAGCGGTCCGCTCTCGACTGCGCGCTCGGCCTCGATGTCGGCCCACGCTCGCGGATCGTCGCGGAGCTCGCCGTAGCGGACCGCGAGCTGATCGAAGAACAATCGACGCTCGAGCGCGTCGGCCGCCTCGTCGAGGAGTTGGGTCATCGGTCGGCCCGTCGCGTCGGCCAGCTTGGCGAACCGGTCTCTAGTCCGCTCACTCACCCTGATTGTAGTGCTCACTGCATGAGTCTACACTAATGTAGCCTTAAAAGTCTACTCACCCCTCATCTCCACCCGCGCTCAGGCTCAGAGAGCCCGCTCGAAGAACATCCAGTGTTCTCGGAGGTGCCTGGGAATCTCGCTTTCCTCATACGGCTCCCGCTCGACGAAACCGCGCGCCCGATAGAGGCGCTGCGCGTCCGCCATGAACCTCACCGTGTCGAGCAGCACGTGCCGCGCGCCGCGCGACTGCGCCTCGCCGAGCAGATGATCGAGGATACGGGCGCCGACTCTCTGTCCGCGGGCTGAAGGGCGCACGAACATTCGCTTGATCTCCACGACGCCCTCTCGGACGATGCGCATGGCGCCCATCCCGACCGCCACACCCGAATGCTCGGCGATGATGACGACCCCTCCCGAGGCGTACGCTTCGAGCGAGTCGCCGACGTCCTCGCGCCGGATGGGGGGCCATTCGACGGCGTATTCCTCACGGAGGCGACCGACCGACCACGACAGATACTCGAACGCGAGGTCGGTCAGCGCCGCGTTATCCGCAGGCACCGCCTGCCGGATGTCGATCTCGGTCTTCACGGCCTCGGATGGTAGTCAAGGGGGTGCTGACTTGTCTCCCGGGATGCGGCGTCAACGGACCACTTAGAACCCGTAGGGGAGTCCGATCGAGCGGTGACGGGGCCGTGACAGGCAGACGTCACGATGCGCGAGGAACGCGAGGTGCGGATGGGCACTCTTGCCGTCTTCGCTGCTCCTGATCGGGATTCGGCTTACCTCAAGCCCTGGGCGTCAAAGAGAGGCGTGCTGGCCGCATGAGGCTCCTAGGGCCGACCTTCTAGAACGCGCGAAACGTGCGCAGAAGAGGTCGTCGTACGAGGCGATGATGGAGGGGATCGGCATGACGGGTGCAGGAACCAAGCAGGAACCGTTCCGCATCACCAGCGAGCAGCGCGGCCACGCCGCGCATCTGCGTGTCTTCGGCGAGATCGACATGGCGACCTCCCCGCTCCTCGAAGAGTGGCTTCAGGCAGCCGAGGGCGAAGGTCGCACCGAGATCCTCGTCGATCTCGAGCAGGTCACGTTCATGGACACCAGCGGCCTGCACGTCTTCCTCCGTGCGGCGGAACGAGCGGGCCGCAGCGGACGGACCTTCGCCATCGCGAGAGCATCGGCCATCGTGCAGCGGGTTCTCCGGATCACCGGCACCTCCCAGCTGCTTTCCGCGGACGCGCCCATGTTCGGGCAGGACGGCGACCGGGCGTTGGCTGTCCCAGCCATGGCAGAAGGAGTCACGGTCGAGCCTCGCAAGGAGGCCGTCGACAGCCAGTGGAGCAGCGACTCCTGAGTTCCCCGCGGAGAGACATCCGAGACCGAACGAGCTCAACCCGGGAGCTGTCTGGCGGACGTGCAGGCCTCGTCAAAGCCTGATATCTGCGCGGCCAAACGGTGGGAGGAGGACTTCGCGACTCCCGTCCTCACCCGACGGGCACCGGAGCGTGAACGTTCGACGGGGAGGAGACTGATCATGACCGAGGAGTTGGACGGGGAGGATCTCAACGCACCGCGGGACATGGCGCCGGACACTGGTCTTGGAGTCACACCCGCACCAGCCCCGCTTGGGGATCGATCAGCCTCGCTCTGGCAGGGCTCGTTCTCCCGGCTGCGGGCGCGCCGGGGGAGCGGGGAGTCCTCATCAGAGCCACCCATCCGCAGAGCCCCACGTCGGCAGATCTCGGACACCCCGACCGGACCCCGCTGCCCATAGGTCCTATCAGCGTCTGGGGCCAGAGTCCTAGGTCGGGGCTCGCCCGTGCTTTTGTTCCATTGTGCCCACACTGTGGGCGTTTGCCGCCTTCCCGCCCTTGTCCGCAAAGAGGGGCGGTTCTCTCCGATTTGTCCACTGGAGTTTCGGACGAATTATTTGACAAAGTCCCCTTTGACCGACGACACTTTTGCCCTCGTAAGCATTACAAATGGGGTGGGGTTGTGGGGAGCCAGGGGGTCGCGGGTTCTATCGCCGCGAACAGAACCGGGGAACTCGTACGCATAATCACGCTCGACGCCGTCCCGGTGGCTGTAACCACTGTAAGCGTTGTGATTCCGTCGCTGAACGAGGCGGCGAACATCGGTTGGGTCCTCGACCGGATCCCTGCCTCAGTCACCGAGGTCATCCTCGTGGACGGCCGCTCCACAGACGAGACGATCGCAGTTGCTCGTCGCCACCGCCCGACCATCGTCGTCGTCGAAGAGTCAGCGCCCGGTAAGGGAGCCGCGCTGCGCGCGGGCTTCGCCGCGGCGACGGGTGAGTACATCGTGATGCTCGACGCCGATGGGAGCATGGATCCGCACGAGATCGAGCGGTTCGTCGACGCGCTGGCTGAAGGGCACGAGCTCGTCAAGGGTTCGCGCTTCGACGCCGACGGCGGCTCCGACGACATCACCTTCATGCGTCGCTTCGGCAACGGACTCTTCGTGCGCATGGCAAACGTGATGTTCGGTGCGCGCCTCACGGACCTCTGTTACGGCTACATAGGTTTCCGCCGCAGCCGGCTCGCGTCTCTCCGCCTCGACGCGACCGGGTTCGAGATCGAAACGCAGATCGTCACGCACGCGCTTCGCGCCGGCCTCAAGGTTGGCGAAGTGCCGAGCTTCGAGCGCGACCGGCTCAACGGCCGGTCGAACCTTCGCCCCGTTCGGGACGGGATGAGGGTGCTGAGGATGCTGCTCCGCACATGGCGGAACCGGCATCAGACAGGTGGGGACGTCGTTGCCCCCGCCTGGACTTCCCCCGAGCCATCTCTCAGTCCATCGGAAGGGATCTAGCTATGCTCCGCGCACGCAGTCGCGTTCCATTCGTGGTCGTCCTCGCATCCGCGATGGCGCTTGCCGTCACTCCCGGCGTGCACAGCGCGCCGGGCGACACCCAGATCTTCGCCGACAACTTCGAAGGCGGTGATCTGAGCAACTGGACGACCAACGTGTCCGGCTCCGGGGTCGCGGTCGTCGAGAACGGCATCGGCCATGATGGGCCGAATGCCGCTCGTTTGCTTGTGCCGAACGCGGGTGCCAAGGCGAACATCCAGAAGTACCTCTCGCCACAACGCTATGCCCTGTCGGCGGCGGGGTGGTTCAAAGTCCTCAAGGGCGGATGCAACTCTGCCGCCGCGTACTCCAACGGTAACGTTCCGTTCTTCCGCTTCTTCGATGAGGACGGACGTCGCATCGTCGGCCTGTACCGCATCAATGGCCCGAGCTGCGGTGACAACACCAAGGTGTACGTGCAGCACACCGGCGGATTCTTCCGCGTCGGGGTGAACGTCAAGTTCGGCATCTGGTACAAGATCGAACTGCGAGCCGCCGTTCAGGATGCGGGCGCGAGCCTCGTCGAGGTGTACGTCAACGGCGGCAAGAAGTACACGACCACAACGGCGAACAACGGCCTCAAGCCGTTCAACAGTGTCGTGATCCATAACGAGCACCCCGATCAGGTGGGCGAGCTTGTCGCGGACGACATTGTCCTAAGCACGTTCGGCTCTGGACCCGCCCCGACCAACCCGTGCAACACCGCCACCGCCACGCCGACGACCTCGGACCCCGGCGCGGTGGTGGTTGCCGACAACTTCGAGGGCTACAACTTCGCGAATTGGAGCGAGGTCGAGCAGGCCGGCGACGGGACGGCGACGATCCAAACGGCGATCCGCAAGACAGGGAACTGCGCGGTGAAGCTTCACGTGAGCAGCGCGAGCACGTCGAAGGCGAACCTTCGCAAGAACCTGCCGGCCGGGACGACGGACGTGTGGGCCGACGGCTGGTTCTACGTCCAGACGGAGGGCTCGAGCAACAGCAACGTTCCCTTCTTCCGGATCTTCAACGGGACCACCAACCGCATCATCGACGTCTACCGCCAGAACGTCACCGGCACGCTCTTCGTGCGGCTGCCCGGAGCGAGTGGCTTCACGTACACCTCGCTGGGGATGAGCCTTCCGCTGGGCGAATGGCATCGGATCAAGGTCCACGGCACCGCGACCGCCGGGGCCGACCTCGTCCAGGTGTGGGTCGACGGCGTCCAGAAGCTGAACAAGAGCGATGCTGAGTTCGGTGTGAGCGAGCTGAACCTGGTGCGAATCGGCAGCGAGCACAATGCGCAGGTTATGGATCTGTACGCCGACGACGTTATCGTCACCGCGTCATAAGCTCGGATCACTCCTTATCGGAGTTCCGATGAAGCAAGGCGAGGAAACAGTTATGCGTGATCCCCGGCGCGCACGGTCGATCGTGCGCGCCGGCCGCCTCGCAGCGATCGCCGCCCTGCTGCTGGTGGGCACGCTGTCGCCGCGAGAGGTTGCGGCCGTCACCGTGTTCTCCGACGGCTTCGAGAGCGGCACCCTCGGGGCCTGGCCGGTCGTGCAACAGGTCGGCGGCGGCTCCGTCATCGTCCAGTCCAGCACCGTGAAAACAGGTACACGTGCGGCGTCGTTGAGCGCGCTGTCTAAGCGCGGGTCGGTCGCATTCGCGCGCGCGCCGTTGGGGGAGACGGCGATGGACGTGCGCGCCTCTGTCGCGGTCCGCTTCGCTTCCAGCGATTCGCGCGACGTTCCGTTCCTGCGCGTACTTGCTGCGGGCGACATCCCGATCGTGACGCTGTACCGTTCGCCGGGAGCGTCCAGCGTCGTCATCGAGCACAGCGGCTACCGCTCGACCGCTGCCGGCTCGTTGCCGTTGGGACAGTGGACGACGCTCGAAGTGCGTGCCGTCATCGCAGGGTCCGGCTCCTGGACCCAGGTCAGCAACAACGGCGCGGTCGTGTACTCGTCGAGCTCGGCCAACCTCGGCTCCGCGCCTGCGGCCGCGATCCAGATCGGCTCGGACGAGAAGAACGCCGGGTTCTCGCTCGCGATCGACGACGTGCTCGTCGGCCGCGAGACGCCCGCGTCGGATACGACCGCGCCGGACACGCTCATCAACTCGGGCCCATCGGGCACTGTCGCAGTGACTGAGGCCAGCTTCACGTTCTCGGCCAACGAGGCCGGCTCGACGTTCGCATGCCGGCTCGACGGAGCTTCGTTCGCTGCGTGTTCGAGTCCGAAGAGTTACAGCGGCCTCGTAGACGGCGCGCACACCTTCGAGGTGCGAGCGACCGACGCCGCCGGCAACACCGACGCCAGCCCCGCCTCGCGGACGTGGACGATCTCGTCGGCGACCACCGGCGACCCGGTTCTCGTGGCCGCCGGTGACATCGCGGAGTGCAACAACCCCGGCGATGAGGCGACCGCAGCACTCCTCGACTCGATCTCCGGCACCGTCGCCACGCTCGGCGACAATGCGTACCCCAACGGAACCGCTGCTGAGTTCACGAACTGCTACGGGCCTTCGTGGGGACGGCACAAGGCGCGCACACGTCCGGCGACCGGCAACCACGAGTACGGCACGGCGAACGCGGCCGGCTACTTCGGCTACTTCGGCGCATCGGCGGGCGATCCGACCAAGGGCTACTACAGCTACGACCTCGGGTCGTGGCACATCATCGCGCTGAACAGTACGTGCGCGGAGGTCGGAGGATGCGGGGCCGGTTCGGCGCAAGAGCAGTGGTTGCGCGCCGATCTCGCCGCGAACGCCGCCTCGTGCACGGTTGCGTACTTCCATCACCCGCGCTTCAGCTCCGGACCGCACGGCTCTGACACGGGTATGACCGCGTTCTGGCAAGCGTTGTACGACGGCGGTGCGGACGTCGTCCTCAGCAGTCACGACCACCTCTACGAGCGGTTCGGACCGCAGGATCCGCAGGGCAACGCCGACTCGGCATACGGCATACAGCAGTTCACGGTTGGAACCGGCGGGAAGAGCCTCTACAACGTCAGCACGATCAAGCCGAACAGCCAGGTCCGGAACAGCGCCGCTTTCGGCGTGCTGAAGCTCAGCCTCCACGCCGACAGCTACGGATGGGAGTTCGTCCCGGTTGCCGGCCAGACGTTCGCCGACTCGGGGACCGGTACGTGCCACGGCGCTCCCGTGCCCACCCCGACCCCGACCCCAACCGCCGGCAGCTTCTCGGACGGATTCGAGAGCGGGACCTTCTCCGCGTGGAGCTCGGTGCTCACCGGTACGGAAGGCAGCGCGACGATCCAGACCTCGATCGTGCAGACAGGTGCGCGCGCCGCCCGCCTGTCGGCGACGTCGAACACGGGCTCCTACGCCTACGCGCGCAAGTCGTTCCCCGCCGCAGTCACACAGATGACTGCGCAGGGGTGGTTCCGCGTCGAGCAGGAAGGCGCGTCCGGAAGCAACGTCCCGATCTACAGGATGTACGACCCGAACGGCGCGCGGCTCGTGAGCGTGTACCGACAGAACCAGTCCGGAGGGCAGATCTGGGTGCAGCACAGCGGCGGCTACTACTCGACGACGGGTGCGATGCCGCTACAGCAGTGGGGCAAGGTGCAAGTCCGTGTCGTGGCGAACGGGACGGGGGCAAGCACGGTGGAGGTTCGGATGAACGACGTGATCATCTATTCAACAACGAGTGCATCGATCGGGGCGGCGGGGATGCTGACATTGCAACTGGGCAACGACGTAAAGGGACAGACCTTCGCGATCATCGCCGACGATATCGTGGTGTCCTGATGGGCACGCCGCGTTCCATGCGTCGCGCGGTCGCACTCGCGCTTGCTCTGGCCGCCATCGTGGGCGCTCCCTCGACCGCGCGCGCCGAGCCCACCGTTCTTTTCACCGACGGCTTCGAGTCGGGGACATTGTCGTCATGGTCGGTGCATACCGGCGGCGGCGGCACGGCATCGGTGCAGACCGCGAACGTTGCGGCAGGAACCTACGCCGCCAGGCTGACGGCTTCGGGCAAGGGCGGCGCGCACGCGCACCTGCGCGCGATACTCACGCCGGCGCCGACGAACGTCGTCGCGAGCGCATCCGTGCGTATCGCATCGGCAGGGACCAAGGATCTGCCTCTGATGCGGCTGCTCGACCAGGGCGGCGTCGCGCGCGCGTCGATCGTGCGTCGTCGCGACGGCAAGCTCGCCGCCCAACACGGCGGCACGAATGTCGTGACCTCGACGACGATGGCCACCGGCACATGGCGCGCGCTCGAACTGCGCGCCGTCGCGGCCGGAACGTCGTCCTCCGTCGAGATGTGGGTCGATGGAACCCGGGTGTATCAGTCGAGCGCCGCGGACCTCGGCACGGGTGGCCTCTCGCGTCTCCAGGTTGGATCCGATGCGAACAACGTGACGTTCGACGCCGCGATCGACGAGGTGTCGGTCATCGGCAGCAGTCCCCCGCCGCCGCCACCACCACCACCACCGCCGCCGGGGACCAAGCTGCTCATCGCAGAGAATATGGGACGGCGACTGCTCATCACCGACTTCAACGGCAACATCGTGTGGAAGATGGACAACCCGACAGGCCGCGACAGCATCTACAGCGGCCCGCTCGGCGTGCGCTGGCTGCCCGGCAACCAGATCCTCGCAACGTTCGGCACCGGAGAGGTCGGCGTGATCGACGTCGCGACCAAGAGCTGGGTGTGGAAGACGAGCGGTTACAACCAGGACTGGTTCCAGTCTCCCTACGACGCCGACCTGACGCCGGACGGAAAGCTCGTCGTCGCGCTGCGGTACAACGACGGTGGACGCGTCAGCGTCTACGACCGCACGACCGGGCAAGAGGTTTGGCGGACGCTGATGTCCAATGCTCACTCATCGGAATACAGATCTCCGGAACAGAGCTACAACTCGAGCGAGGCAACCATCCTCGTCGGCGGTTGGGGTGGTATCAAAGAGGTCGTGTACAAGCCGGGGAGCCCTTCACCGGTTGCCTGGGGGGTAACCACGGAGTACACGCACGACATCCTCGTGATGAGCGACGACACCGTGCTGACGACCGAGGGGTACTACATCCAGAAGATCGCGCGCTCCGGCGCCCAGCTGTGGCGACACGAGACACCGGACGAGAACCGGCGTATCGCGATCAACCCCAGCGGTGGGCTCATCTATACCGTCGGCAACGGCGACCGGATCGAGTTCCGCAACGACACGGGTGCCCTGGTGAACCAGTGGTCGCAGCTAAGCGACGGAACCACGATCAACTATCCCTACGGCATACGAGTGATCGAGTATCCGTGACGAGCGGGGATGACGACCATCAGACGAGCATCTCGGTCGTCATCTGTGCATTCACCGACAAGCGCTGGGACGAAATCAGGGCTGCCCTCGGCTCGGTAGCGGCGCAGACCCGTCCCGCGTCGGAGACGATCCTGGTGATCGACCACAACGACGCTCTCCTGCAGCGCGCGCGCGCCGAGTTCCCGGACGCGCTGGTCATCGCGAACTCAGAGCAACACGGTCTGTCTGGGGCGCGCAACACCGGCGTCGCCGCTGCGACCGGGGACGTCGTCGCGTTCCTCGACGACGACGCGCGAGCAGAGGACGGATGGCTCGAGGCTCTGGTTCGCTGGTACGACGACGAGACGGTCGTCGGTGCCGGGGGGGCGATCGAGCCGGCCTGGGATGAGGGCCGGCCTGCCGCCTTCCCGCCCGAATTCGACTGGGTCGTGGGGTGTTCGTATCGCGGATTGCCCGAAAAGGCCTCTGGCGTGCGCAACCCGCTGGGGGCGAACATGTCGTTCCGGCGACAGGCGCTGGTGAAGGCTGGCGGCTTCCATCATGGGATCGGCCGCATCGGCACCAACCCGTTGGGCTGTGAGGAGACCGAGTTGAGCATCCGCATCCGCGAGACCATCCCGGGCGCGGTGGTGATGTATGACCCCGAAGCGCGCGTGCATCACCGCGTGCCCGCGGCACGCACGGGGTGGAAGTACTTCCGCTCGCGTTGTTGGGCAGAGGGCCGCTCGAAGGCGATCGTGAGTTCACTGGTCGGTGCGGATCAGGGACTCGCGTCCGAGCGCACGTACGCGATGCGCACGCTCCCGCGTGGCGTTGCTCGAGGCGTGGCCGACACCATCGTGCGCGGCGACGCGGCGGGACTGGGGCGCGCCTTCGCGATCGTCGCGGGCTTGTTCATGACCGCGCTGGGCTACCTCTACGGCAAGATGCTCTTGCGCGCGCAGCCGTCGCCGTCACCGAAGCGTGGCCGTCCGGGCGTGCGCAGCAAGGAGCAACCCCTCGCATTCGACGTGCACGGGCTCGTCGGGATCGAGGTCGACGCAGATGCGCCGACGGCGTCGCTGCTCGCCGAGATGCTCGACGCGTTCCGGGTTCCCTTCGTTGAGGACGCGCAGCTGTGCATCTCGGCAGAAGTCCCGTCGCTCGCGCACCCTGCCGATGCCGAGCATGCGTATCGCTACACCGACAACGGGATCGAGCTGCCCCACGCGAGCATCCGGTTCGAGGACGGCCTCGTCCGGGTCGGTGGTCGCGGCGAGCTGCTCACGACCGTCCTGCCACTGTTGGATCGTCTGGTGGTCGAGCGCGACGCCGCGATGGTCCACGCCGCAACGCTGTCGTACCA
>JBKJXT010000346.1:0-4229 GCA_046716205.1 Actinomycetota bacterium | reverse complement strand
GATGTACTGGGCGAAAGCGGAGGCGACCCGCGAGCGGATGCTCTCGGAAGCCTCGGGTTCGGGCGCTGCCGGCGCGGCGGCGACCTCCGCCGGCGCGTCCGCGACGAGCCCCATCTCGAGCTCGCGTGCGCTCGGCAGCATCTCCCGAAGGCCCTTGCCGTTGCCGCCCGCCATGCGTGCCGCCTCGTCGGGGTCGGCGGCATGCGCGGCCGGTTCGATCACATCAGCCACGGCGCTCCCTCCGCGATGCAGCGACTTCGACCTTGGGGCGGTAGAACTTCGAGCGGTAGCGCACGGGGATGCTCGCGGTCGCGCCGCTCGGGAGCAGCTTCGGCGCGATCGGGACCCGGTAGACCCGCTCGGCGCCCTCGGCGGCCATGCCCGGCACGATCACGCGATGCCGCTCGGCGATCCGCCACAGCACGGTGTCGCGCATGTTGTAGGCGATACGCGTCAGTCCCGCCGGCGCGAACATCAGGATCAACAGCGCAGCGACGCCGATCCCGAGGTCCGCGATCGACCGCGCGAAGATCGTCAGCAGGCCGACGTAGAGCGCCCCGAGGAGGGGACCGGCGACCGAACCGAGGCCGCCGATGACTGCGAGCAGGAACATGTTCAGGCTGGCTTGAGGCGTGTAGTTGCCGGCGTGGACGCCTTCCTGGTGGTAGGCGTACAGCGCGCCGGCGAACGCGGCGAGGAAGCCGGAAACGGCGAACGCCTCCAGGCGCGCGCGGACGACGTTGATCCCCACCGCCTGCGCGGCGCGCTCGTTGTCTCGGCTGGCGATGAGGGCTCGTGCGGTGCGGCTGCGGCGCATGCCCGTCACCGCCACGACGAAGCCGATCAGCAGCGCGAGCGCGAGGTAGTACCAGATGCGCTCGTCGGCGGTGTCCAGTCCCAGCAGTACCGGCCGCTCCAACGATGCCGGCAGCGCGCGACCGCCGAACCGGGGCGCGAGCAACACGCTGCTGGTGACGACGGCGAACCCGAGCGTGCTCACCCCGAGGTACAGACCGCGGATGCGCAACGCGGGCAGCCCCACCACCACCGCGATGAGGGCGCCCGCGCCGGCGCCGAGCAAGACCGCGACCGGCAACGGCCATCCCCAGGTGCCGCCGACCACGGCGGTGACGTATCCGCCGACCGCGGCGAACGCGAACTGGCCCAAGCTGATCTGGCCCGCCCAGCCCGTCAGGACCAGGATCGACAAGCCGATCATCCCGTAGAACAGCATGACCGTGCCCTGATGGGTGTCGCTGGGCGACATGATCCACGGGAACGCGAGCAGCACGACGGCCAGTGCGATGGGCCCGTACCGGCGGACGCGGCGCACGATGGGGATGTCGCGCACCTGCGGCGGGATGGGATGCGCCTCCTCCGCGGCGCGCCATCCCGAGGATTCCGCGTCGACGCGGCCGCTCACGCGGGCGCGTCGAACCAACAGGACGCCGACCAGCCCGGCGAAGACGATGGCGTCGATCAGGTTGCCTGCATCGGCGAAGGACCACTGGAAGCCGACGTCGAACACCGCGAGCCCAGCGGCGACGACGATCGCCAGCGGGATCGAGGCCATGCCTGCGATCACGACCGCGGCGAGGATGCGCAGCAGCCCTGAGGTGCTGAGGCCCCCGATGGCGCCGGAGCCGCTGGTCATCGCGACGAGGACGGCCGAGACGCCCGACAACAGGCCGGCGATGATCCACACGCGGCCGGCGAGACGCTCTCCGTCCATGCCGAGGGTGGCGGCGCGCTCACCGTTCTCTGCTGCGGCGCGGACGCCGACGCCGAGCCTCGCGCGCCGCAGGAACAGCAGCAGCCCGCCGAGCACCGCGACGGTCACCGCGACGGTCAGGATCTCCCCGGCGTGGAAGGTGAGCGGCGCCCAGGTGAGCGTGAAGTCCTCCGGCGGTGCCGCGCGCCCGGTCGAACCACCAAGGAAGGCCTGGGTGCCGCCGCGGCGCTCCTCGACCGTCGCGAACCAGGTGGGCACCTGCTGGGTCAGGAACCCCAGCACCTGCACGACGCCGATGGTCGCGACCGTGCCCAACAGCGGAGATTGACCGCGGAAGCGATGGACGATCAGCACGCGCACGAGCAATCCGATCAACGCCGCCGCTCCGAGGCCGAGCAACACCGCCAGCCCGAAGTTGATCCATTGCAGCGTCGGAGACGCGTGGATGAACACGCGTTGTGCGTTGCCGGTCCCGCTCGTTTCGATGTCCACGCACGGCGGGCAGATCGTGTGCAGCCACCGCACGAACTGCAGGCGCCGCACGCACTCGAAGAAGATCACGCCGCCGAACGCGCCGAGCTGGACCTGCGCGAAGTTGATGATCCGGTCGCTGCGGAAGACCAGCAGCACCCCGACCGCCCCCAGCGCCAGCTGTGCGCCTTGCACCAACGCCGACCCGTACAGGCCGCCGGGCATCCCCGCCGGCAGCAGCTGCACGCTCAGCACGAGGGCGACGACGAGTCCGATCGGCACCAGCAGCCGGTCACGCTCCTCCAGGAGGCGGGCGATCATGGTCTGCAGGCGCGGGTTCATCTCAGGTCGTCTCCACCCATGCCGCGCTGTCCGGCGGCAGGTGCAACACACCGTCCGCGCACGTGACGCCTTCGCGGTTGGCGATCACGATCTTGCCGTCGGCGGGGAGCTCCACGCTGCGCGAGCCCGTGTTCAACGCCACCAGCAGACCGTCGCGCCGGAACGCGAGAACCTCCGTGGGCGCGTCGACCCACGCGAACTCCTCGCCCCGCAACGCAGCGGTCGTCTTGCGCAGCGCGAGCGCCTTGCGATACAGCCACAGCAACGACTCCTCGTCGGCGTCCAATGTTTCGACGTTCCGCGTCGCTGCGTCCGGATTGAACGGCAACCACGCCTCGGTGGCCGTGGTGAACCCGAAGCCTGGCGGCGATGCGGACCAAGGCATAGGGGTTCGACATCCGTCGCGCCCGACCTCTTTGTGCCCGCTGCGCTCCCAGATCGGGTCCTGCCGGCGCTCCGGTGGGACCTCGACGTGGTCGAGCCCGAGTTCCTCCCCCTGGTACAGGTAGACGCCGCCGGGCAGGGCGAGCATCGCGATCAAGGCAGCGGCCGCGCGCCGCCGCCCCATGTCGCCGGTGCCGTAGCGCGTCACGTGACGGATCAGGTCGTGGTTGGAGAGCACCCACGTGCACGCCGCGCCGACCCTGCCGTGCGCCCGCAGTGAGAGCTCGATCATCGCGTGCCACCGCGCTGCGTCGAAGGGCTGGCTCAGCAGCGAGAAGTTGAACGCCTGGTGCAGCTCGTCTGCCCGGACGTAATCCGCGACGATGTCGTGATCGAATAGGAACACCTCCCCGCACAGCAGCCGAGGTGGGTCATAGGTGGCGGCCAGCGCGTTCCAGCGGCGGTAGACCTCGTGCACCTCCGGCCGGTTCCAGATCATCGTCGAGAACAGCTCCGGGGTGTCACCGGAGTCGGGGAGTTCTGGGTGCTTGTAGAGCCCGTGCGCGACGTCGATGCGGAACCCGTCGACGCCGAGGTCCAGCCAGAACCGCAGCACGCGGTCCATCTCCGCGTGCACCTCGGGGTTGTACCAGTCGAGGTCGGGTTGTTCGGGTGCGAACAGGTGGAGGTAATACTGGCCCGACGCCTCGTCCAGCGTCCATGCCGGACCGCCGAACACCGACCGCCAGTTGTTGGGCGGCGATCCGTCCGGCTTCGGGTCGCGGAAGATGTAGCGGGCGCGCGCGGCGCTCGAGGGATCGGCGAGCGCCTCTTTGAACCACACGTGCTCGGAGGACGTGTGGTTCGGCACGAGGTCGCAGACGACGCGCAGCCCGTGCTCGTGCGCGTCGGCGAGCAACGCTGTGAAGTCCTCCAGCGTTCCGAACATCGGGTCCACGTCGCAGTAATCGGCGACGTCGTAGCCGTGGTCTGCCATCGGCGAGGGATAGAAGGGCGTGATCCAGATCCCGTCGATCCCAAGCGATGCGAGGTAGGGGAGCTTGGCGCGGATGCCTGCGATGTCGCCGATCCCGTCTCCGTTGCCGTCCGCGTAGCTGCGTGCGTAGATCTCGTACAACACCGCGTTGCGCCACCAGGTCATCGGCCCACCCGCCACACGTTGAAGGACGGACCGTCCGAGGGCAGCGTCACCTTGCTATCGGTGATCGTGAAGTCCTCGCCGATCAGCGTCTCGCCATCGTGCGCGCCGAGTTCGGTCGCGTCCAGGGTGATCGGGGGG
>JBKJXT010000345.1:0-3916 GCA_046716205.1 Actinomycetota bacterium | reverse complement strand
GATCAGCTCATCGCGAACACGTTCGGTTCGAACCATCCGACGTCCTTGGCGATCTTCAAGGCCACCTCGCTCTCTGACGTCGAGATGATCTCGTGCAAGACCGACGCTCGGGGCAACGCATTCGCCGCCTTCTCACCCGAGCCGGACGCGACCTACTACTTCCAGGTCACCAGCGCCGTGGGCGGCGCCCTGTTGTTCCGCCTCGAGCGACTGGCGATCGCAACACTCGCGTCCACCGGCCCGACCGACCCGCACGCAGACCAAGACGCCGACGCGCCGAGCATCTCCGACGATGGACGGTTCGTCGCGTTCACCTCTGCCGCCAGACTCACGAGCCGAGCCCACGAGCGCTGTGCCTGCCTGCAGGTCTACGTGCGCGATCTGCTGCACAACACGACACAGCTGGTGTCGGCATCCATGGACGGAACCGGCGGCGACAGGCCCAGCAGGGAGCCTGCGATATCCGGAGACGGTAACCACGTCGTCTTCTACTCATTCGCGACCGATCTCGTGCCCACAGACACCAATGGCATCTCCGACATCTTCGTTCGTGACCTCCGGCAAGGTACGACCGCGCGCGTTTCCATGACGGCCGACGGACAGCAAGCCGATGCAGCCGCCACGGGACCACGCGAGCTCGAAGAGAACGGGGGCAGCGACGCACACATCAACAACCGCAACCCGGCGATATCCCGGGACGGCAGCGTCGTGGCGTTCGTGACGAGGTCGCCGAACATCTCGAAGTCTCGCGCCGATTGCCTCTTCTGCACGACCGTCATGCTCGTCGACCGCGCGAGCGCGACGCTGGAGCACGTCTGCAGGAAGCCCGACGGAGGGGTTACGTCGGGCAGCTGCTTCCTCGGCTCGATGTCGCCGGACGGCCGTTACATCGTCTTCGAAAGCAACGGCGCCGATATGGTCGATGACGACGAAAGCACGAGCATGGATGTGTTCGTCCGCGACCGGCACGCGAAGCGCACGACGATGGTGTCGCGCAGCGTCAGCGGCGGCCCTTCGAACGCATCCAGCACGGTTCGCTCCCCCCGCCGCTACGCTGGCTCGCGTCACATCACCGACGATGGACGCATGGTCGTCTTCGCCTCCCTCGCCACCAACCTCGTGCCGGGTGATACAGAGAACACGCCCGACGTCTTCGTGCGCGACATGCTCGCCGGCGTCACGACCAGGGTGACCGGCGCCGGTCCGTCGACCACGCCCTCCAACATCCCCTTGGGTGCCACGATCAGCCCCGACGGGCGAGTCGTCGTATTCACCAGCGGTGTCGCATACACACCAGAGGACGATGACACCTCCGAGGACGTCTACATGAAGAACCTGTCGACCGGGCTCCTCCTGCAGGTCAATTGGCACCCCGACCACATCAATGCGGCCGGCTTCAGCCCGTCTCTGTCCCGCGACGGGGACGTCGCGTTCACCACGTTCTCGCCGATGAATAGCGAGGATAGAGATGCCCGCATGGATGTGTTCGTCCGGCGTCTCCCATCATCGGTCTTATGACCGGAGGTGCACTGAAACCGTTCCATCGTTTGCCCCTGCTGGCCAAGATGCTCATCCCCTTCATCGCTCTAACCGTCGTCGTCGGCGTTTTCGGCGTCGTGTTCGTAACCCAAGACCTCTCCAAACGCGCCGACGAGGCGCTCAACGCCGATCTGGCGCGCCGGGTGGTCGAGGCGCGCTCGTTCCTGCACGACCGCGAGCTGTATGCGCTCGAGTCCGCGAACTACGCGGCCAACTTGCAGGGCATGGCGACCGCGATCCGCAACCGAGACGAGACCGCGACCGCCAAGCTGTTGGAGTCTGCCATCGCACTTCGATCCGAACTCGTCCTCGCAGCCGCGACCGGCCCCGACGGAGTCGGACTGGTTGAGCTCCGCGCCGGCGGCGGAGCGCGCCCGGTCCTCCAACGAGGCGGACGGTGGCGCGCGCACCCGTTCGTTCGGGAGGCGCTCCGCTCGAGGACAGGTGATCGCAGGGTCGGAACCATCGCGAGCGGCCAGGAACCGATGGTCGCCGTCGCCGCGCCGGTGTGTGCTGGCACCCGTGCGTGCGAGCCCGTCGGTGTCGCGATCGTCGGCGTTGCTGCGTCGTCGTTGCTGACCGAGGCGACGTCTGAGCCCTCCACCTCCGAAGGGAGGGCTCTGTTCGACGCGAACGGCCGAACGTTAACGAAGCGTGGCATCGCGATCCCGGCGCCGGCAGGACCGATCCGCGGCAACGCGGTACGACGTACGATCGATGCGGACGGGGAGCCGGTCGCCGTGCTGTACGCGCCGTACTCTTTGCGTGGTCGCCACACAGGGACGATCGCGATCGGCATCCCGACCCGACAGGCGCTCGCGGCCGCGCGCGACGCCGCCGGCCGGCTGGCCCTCATACTCGTTGTGAGCATCGCCGGCGTGGTCATCGTTGCGTCGTTGCTCGTACGGATGATCGTCGGTCAGGTCCGCGAGCTCGTCGAGACGAACCGCAAACTCGGAGCGGGTGACCTCTCGGCGCGGGCCGGCGTGCGAAGCGGCGACGAGATCGGCGAGCTTGCGCACGGCGTCAACACGATGGCCGAGAAGTTAGAGGCGGCCGTCGAGACGTTGGAGCTGCGCGTCGATCAGCGCACCGAAGAGATCAAGCGGCTGCTGGAGCAGCGCACGCAGTTCTTCGCGTCGCTCAGCCACGAGTTCCGTACACCTCTGGCTGTCATCCTTGCGCAGAGCGACCGCCTGGATGATCGCCGCGCCGGCAACAACGGCCGGCGGCGAACCGAGGACATCACCGCCACGATCCGCTACGCGGCCGATCAGGCGCTGCAGATCGTCAACGATGTCCTGGACCTGGCCAAGGCCGAGACCCATCGGGTCGAGCTGCGCGCCGAGCCGATCGACACCGGAGCCTTGCTGCGCGAGATCCGGCCGACGGTCGAGGGGCTGGCGGCAGCCGGCTCGATCGAGGTGCGTCTAGACGTCCCCGCCGACCTGCCTGCGGTCCACGCCGACCGGATGCGGGTGCGTGAGATCTTGCTGAACCTCGCGGACAACGCGGTCAAGTACACCCCGCACGGCGGGCGCGTGACGGTGTCGGCGTGGGCGGAGGACGACCTCGTCGCCATCTCGGTGACCGACACGGGCCACGGCATCCCCGACGACGTAGGCGCGAAGATCTTCGAGCCCTTCTATCGGGTTCCGGGCTCTGAGCCCGAGCACGGGCGCCGCTCCAGCGGTCTCGGGCTCGCGCTCACACGGCGGCTGGTCGAGGCGCACGGCGGAACGATCGGCTACCGCCCAGCCCCCGATGGCGGCACGATCTTCACCTTCACGCTCCCGATCGCCGGGCCACCCGAACCCGACGACGACTGAGCGTGGGGGTCAGCCCAACGCTTCTCCGTCGTGCACCATCAGCGGCTCTTTCAACAGCTCGATCCCCTCGCCGTCGGGACCGCGGAGATACATCGAGTTCACCGCGCCGCGATCGGGACCGACGTACTCGACGCCGGCCTCCTCCAGTCGCTGCTTGAGCCGCTCCCACGCCGCGACCTCGACCGAGATCGCGATGTGCTGCAGGTTCCCAAGGGTTTCCTGCCACGGCGGCATGTCGTGTCCCGGGAAGTCGAAGAACGCCAGCATGTTGTCGTGGCCGAGGTCGAAGAAGAAATGCGTCGAGCCGGCATAGTCGCGGTTCTCGCGCACGTCGACCAGCGGGAAACCCAGCAGGTCTTGGTAGAACGAGATGGTTCGCTGCACGTCGCTGCAGATCAGCGCAACGTGATGCACGCCTCGCGCGCTCGAGCGCGGACGCTCCTTGCTCAACCCACCGCCTCGATCGTGACCGGGATCGCATTCAGCACCGCGTTACCCGACAGCGGATCGATCTCTTCCTCGTCGGTGAGATCGTTCATGCTGACGCC
>JBKJXT010000344.1:0-3697 GCA_046716205.1 Actinomycetota bacterium | reverse complement strand
ATGAGCGCACTCCTCGACCAGGTGCTCGCAGTTGTCCAGGATCACCAACGTTGGAGCCTGGGTGAGGCGTGCGACGATGGGCTCGAACGCGTCGTCACCTTGCGTCTCGCCGACCCCGAGCGCTGCGGCAAGGGCCTCGGACACCGACGATGCATCGTCGGCGGCACGAAGATCGACGAACCAGCACCCACCGCCGAGGACGCCCAGCACGTCGTGTGCTGCCTCGACGGCCAGTCTCGTTTTCCCGCAACCGCCGGGCCCGGTCAAGGTGACCAGACCTGGTTGTTGAAGCAGTGCGAGCAGATCCTCGACGTCGTGACTGCGCCCGACGAACGTCGTGCGCGTGACGGGCAGATTGTTCTTACGATCGCTCAGCGCGCGGATCGGCGCGAAGACCTCAGGAAGCTTGGGATGCGTCAGTTGCATCAACCGGATCGGTCTACCGAGGTCCTTCAACTCGAAGTAACCGAGATCTTTGAAGGTCAGGGTCGCGTCGTGGATGAGGCCGTGGGTCACCTCGGACACCAGCACCTGGCCACCGTGGCCCGCGGCGGAGATGCGCGCTGCTTGGTGGATGCTCATCCCAACGTAGTTGTCGCCGCTCACCTGTACCTCTCCCGAGTGGATGCCCATGCGGACGCGCACATGCTCGCCCTCGGGCCATGAGGTGTTCGCGAGCGCCATCTGCGCGGCAAGCGCTGCGCGCACGGCCTGTGTGGGTTCTGCGAACACCACGAAGAACCCGTCGCCTGCCGTCTCCACTTCGTAGCCGTTGTGTGAGGAAACCGCCGCCCGGAGGATGGCGTGATGCATGGCGAGCAGTTCGTTGAACGCATCCCCGAGGCGCTGCAACAGCTTCGTCGAGCCTTCGATGTCCGTGAACAGGAAGGTCACCGTGCCGGTTGGCATCGGGACGGCGCGCGCACGCTGAGCGAGATCCACGACCGAACCGTAGCGCGTGTGGGCGGGAGCGCGCGGGGCTGGACCACGGTTCTTCTGGCGCCGGGGTCTTGCTGGACTAAAGTTCCTCTCCAATGCCTACGCTTGAGGTACGCCGCCACTCCATCCGCAAACCCGGCGCCGGTTCCCAACTCTCCCAAGAAGGGGTCGAGCTCGCGCGAGCGGTCGGCGCGACTATGGGACCTTTCGAGCACGTCGTCACGACCGTCTCGCCGCGCGCCAGAGAGACCGCGATCGCGATGGGCTTCGCCGTCGATCATGAACTTGTGACGCTGAGCTTCGACTCCGAGCTATTCATCGACGCAGCCGATCCGGTCGTGACCGGCGACGACAAGACACCATTCGCGACCTTCGCCGAGCTGATCGCCAAGGACGGCGCGTTCAGCCGCTACGTCCAGTCGATGGCAGGGGTGTGGCGCGATCTGATGACGCCGCTGAAGAGCGGGTCAGTCTTGGTGATCGGTCACTCCGGCGAGATCGAAGGCGCGCTGGTGACGTGTTTCCCGCACGCGGATCACGAGGCCTGGGGCCAGCTGCTGGGTCCGTGTGAAGGTGCACGCCTTACGTTCGAAGGTGAGCCGGCGTACTTCACATCGATCGAATTCCTGCGCGCAGAGTCACGCGATTAGTCGTCGTTTGTCGTCACCCTTGCCCCGCTTGCGAGGCGAAACCGCCGGTAGATCACTTGCAGCTGAGTCGGGAAGGTGGATTTGAAAACCCCATCATGAGCTTCAGGGCTACCCCCATGACTCCCTGATGTAGTCGCCCATCTTGGCGATGCCCTCGTTGTCGCCAGGCCAGTACCTGGGGCTCGGAGGCTTGCGCTGCATCGCCATCCCTGCGCACCAGCTGTAGACCTCGTGGATGAGTAGTCGGTGCTCGATCGCGGCTTCGAGTCGCTGCAGCTCCTCAGCTTTCAAGGAAACATGCGCGGTGTAGGCGGTCATGATCGCATCGACCCACTCGCGATTGAACGTCTTCCCGGAGGTGGGCGCGCTCAGCAGCAGTCCGAGTCCAAGTACGCGTGGCCCATAGCCTGCTCCCGACCAGTCGATCAGCCTGAGCCCGTCCTTCACGATCGCGTTCACCGAGCCAGGATCGGGATGGATCAGCGCGGTCGGCAGCGAAGAGAAGTCGTCGGCGGACGCGAGCGCTGTACGGAGACGTTCCCACGCCTTGTCGGTGCCGCGGAAGGCGCCGGCTTCCAAGGCAGCGCGCGCGGTGTCGATCTCGCTGCGAACTGCATGGTCGACCGTATACAGGTGTTGGGCGCCCGCGGGGCGACGGACCGGCTTCGGCGCGCCTTTCAAAGAATGGAGACGACCGAGCAGGTCACCGAGGCGACCCTGCGTCGCTGTGTCGATCTTCGGTTTCGAACCTTTGATGTACTCGGTGACGAGGACACCCTGCCCTTCGTGCACCGTCACGTCGGCGACGCATCGTTCAGCAGGAAAGCCGCTCTTCTCCAGGAATCGAAGGACCGCCGCGTCTCCCTTCACGTCGGCGATCGGCCTATCTGAAGGGAAAACACGGACGACCCATGAGGGACCGCTCGCGAGATCGACGCGATGCACTCCGTGGTTGCCCTGTTGAAGCTGCGAAATCTTCTTGACCTTGACGCCGTAGGCCGACGCGAGATGAGCTGGCAACGACTCCATCCCCGCCCGCGGCCCCCAGACCCGCATGACGATTTCGCCGAGCGGCGATGGTGCGGGTCGGATGATGCTGATCGCTCGTGTGATCTTTCCTGAGGGATCGATCGTGAACGAGACCGAGGCGCTGTGGTATGCGGCTCGCGGGTCGAACATGTTTACGAACGTCACGACGTCGCCCTCAACCGTCGGTTCTTGCCACGTGCCGGTCCTGAACATCGGCATGCCCGGCCATGTCTTGAACCACTGAAGCACGGCCTCTTTGCCCGTCACGCTTGCCGTGCGGACGTCATCGGCCAGGACTTCGGCCAGGGCCTTCAGCGGTGTGATGGCCTTCGTCGACATCGCGTCCGTCCACCGAGAAGCGATTGCGATCCGTTCCTTGTTGTTCATGCCTTCGCCTCCAACGGATTCAAACCAGAAAGGAGCCTTTGAACCTGCTTCGCGAGCGCGTCTGTCGTCGCGTGGTTCGGCCACCATCCCTCCGAACCATCTGGGCTGCCCCCCGTTGCGACCTCGCGCCAGAAGTACCAGCAGCCGAAGTACAATGTGTAGATGCGCATCGCGCCCGCGAGCCTGCTGATCTCTTCCGCCGTGAGTGCCACGTGCGCGGCGTAACCATCGATGGTCGCACGCAACGACCTGGGGTCGCCGTGGGGATGTCGAGCAGGGCTCGTCACGTCAGGTTTGTCGATCGCAAGAAGCACGAGTTCTGCGAACGCCGGTAAACGCGGCCCGATCCCTGCTCCTTTCCAGTCGACCGCCACCGGCTCGCCGTCTGGCGCAATGATGACGTTGCGCCCCGACATGCCGGCGCGTGTCACCGCGTGCGGCAGATCGTCGCATCCGTCTGCGGTAGTCACGTCTCGGATGAGTGAGTCGAACAGTGGTCTTGATGCTGCAGGAACCTTCTGCTCGATGCTCATCAAGAACGTCATGGCCGCGGTGAGATCCGAGCGGGGTTTGCCTCGGTGAAACGGATCGTGGCCGAAAGCGCCACCGTCGCGCGTCTCAGCATCCGTATCGACCGGCAGGGCGTGGAGACGTCCGAGCATGTCCGCCAAGCTGTGAAGGACCCGAGGTCC
>JBKJXT010000343.1:0-2833 GCA_046716205.1 Actinomycetota bacterium | reverse complement strand
CCGCGAGCCCACCGGCCCCGGCATCCGCGTGGACAGCGGGTTCGAGGGGTTCCAAGAGATCCCTCGGAACTACGACTCGTTGATCGCCAAGGTGATCGCATGGGGAGCCGACCGTGAGGAGGCGCGCAGGCGCCTGCTGCGCGCGCTGGCCGAGTACCAGATCGAAGGCGTGAAGAACCTGATCCCGTTCCATCTGCGGATGCTGGCGGATCCGCGCTTCATCGCAAGCGAGTACCACACAGCGTACGTCGAGAAGGAGATGGATCTCTCCGATCTCGTGGTCGCCGCGCCCGTGAA
This sequence comes from Actinomycetota bacterium, assembly GCA_046716205.1. Lineage (GTDB taxonomy): Bacteria > Actinomycetota > AC-67 > AC-67 > AC-67 > JBKJXT01. The sequence continues at coordinate 2,536 of JBKJXT010000343.1, read as the reverse complement.
GGTGGCCGCCGACGACAAGCCGGCGGCGCGCGAGGTGGTCGTCGAGCTCGACGGCAAGCGGTTCGACGTCCGCGTGCACGGGCTCGGCGTGGTCGGTCCGTCCGGCGCGGCGGCTGCGTCGAAACCCAGCGCGCCGACCACTGCCGCGAAGGCCAAGGCCGGTGCCACCGGCGAGGAGCAGGTCGTCGCGCCGATGCAGGGCACGATCGTGAAGGTGAACGTGTCCGAAGGCGACGAGGTCGCCGAAGGGGATCTGATGGTCGTCCTCGAGGCGATGAAGATGGAGAACCACATCAACGCGCCGCGTGCCGGCACGGTGTCGAAGATCAGTGTCACGGCGGGCCAAACCGTCGACGGCGGTGCGGTCGTGGCTACCCTGACCTGACCCTCAGGTTTCCAGCACTGCCTTGAGTCGCTCCATCGCGCGCCGCGCGTTCGGTTTCTTGATCGGGTACAGCACCAGCCAGTACAGCACCAGCTGCGCGCCTTTGAGTTCTCCGGCGATCTCGCGCGTCACCGAGGAACCGGCTCCCGACGGCGTGATCGTGAAGGTGTGGCGCCACGCCCCGGTCGCATCGGCAACGTCGAACACGAATCGTGCGGGCGGGACGCGTTCGATCACACTGATGTCGGCTTCGATCGTCTTGCCTTTCGTGACGGTCGAATGGAAGCGATCCGGACCGGAGGCGACGACCTCGAGCTCGTCCGCGCTCCAGGTCCCGTGCGTCGCGAGGTCGGCGACACGCTCGTAGACCGCGTCCGGCCGCGCCTCGATCTGGATGGTCGTGCTGTAGGCAGGCATCGTCTCTCCCTTCGCGCCCCTGGGCCCGCGATACCCTACGCGTGCATGCACCGACTAGGCACAGCCGACCTCGTCTATGCACTCGTGCTCGCGATCGCTATCGCCGGCGCCGCCACGGGTGGCTCGTTCCTGCTGGCCCAAGAAGGCGGAACTTCATCGGCCCAGTCCGGGGGCTCCGGCGGCGACGGGAGCGGGGGGTCCGGCGGCGGCGGCGGCGAGACGAGCGGTGGCTCGGGTGGTGGGACCGGGGACTCGGCGGGCGGAACCGGGGACTCTGGAAGCGGGGACTCGGGTTCTGGCGATTCCGGCAGCTCCGGCACCAGCACGCCGGAGCCCGACCCGGTCGATCCGGGTCCTGCGGACCCCGGCCCGTCAGACCCCGGCCCTTCAGACCCGGGCCCAACGGATCCCGGCCCGAGCGGCGGCACCGGAACGTCTGAGGTTTCCGACGGCTCCTCGAACGTCACGTCGGCGACGTCCAACGTCAGCTCCGATGGGAACTCCGGGCCGGTCGTCATCATCAGCAACGATGCACCCCGACCGCGGCTCCGCCAGCGGATCTCTGCCACGCTCGCGCTCCTGCTGTTGGTCATCGTGACCAGCTTGTTCATCGGGTACGCGATCGGCCGCTCGAAAGGACCGCGCAAGTGATCGGCCCGGGCACTGCCATGCGGTTGACGTTGCGCCACCATCCCGGCCCGATGTTGACGGTCGCGCTCGCCATGCTTGCATCCGGCGCGCTCGCCCTCGTGCGTGGCGACCCACGTTTCTGGGCCTTCCTCATCGTGATGAGCATCCTGACGGCGGTCGTGTCCATGATCGACCACCGCGCGGGCTTCACGCGTCCGCTCGCCTGGATGATCGCAGTGCTCGGCGTCGCGCATCTCGCGGGCGGCCTGCTGCCGCCGGTCGAAGGCGCAACGTTCTATGAAACATGGCTCATCCCCGGCGCGCTCAAGTTCGACCAGGCCGTCCATCTGTACGGCTCCGTCGTCAGCACGATCTTCGCGTGGCAGATCCTCAACCGATACCTCGACCACGAGCGAACGACCGCGACGACGCACGCCGTCCTCGCTGCCGGGTTCGGCCTCGGCAAGGGCGCGCTGAACGAGGTGATCGAGTTCCTCCTGGCCGCTCAGTTCCGGGGCATCTATCCGGGCGCGGGCACGAACACGGAGTGGGATTTGGTGTTCAACCTAGCCGGCGTGATCGCGGCGGCGATGGTCCTGCGCGCCTCACCGCGACGAGCACCTGTGCACGCCACCACGGTAGTCTTGCCGGCATGAACGGCACCGACATCATCAAGCAGTTCCTCCCGGCCTCACCCTTCGTCGCGCACGTGGGCATCGAGTTGCGCTCACTCGAGGACGGCTACGCGGAACTCGCGCTCCCCTTCCGCGACGAGGTCATCACGATCGGACAGACCGTCCATGGCGGAGCCATCGCGTCGCTGATCGATTGCGCCGCGATGGCAGCCGCGTGGGCTGGCGCGACCGCGCCCGAGAACATGCGCGGGACAACGGTCAACATCAGCGTGTCCTACCTCTCCGCGGCGAACGCCGTTGATCTGGTCGCGCGGGCGAAGGTGCTGCGCCGCGGGAAGAACCTCAGCACCATCGACGTGGACGTGCTCGACGGCGCCGACAACGCGATCGCCAAGGCGCTGGTGACCTACAAGATCGGCTGAGCGCTCAGTCGCCGCGTGCGACGGCGTCGATCAGGCGATCCACCGCA
>JBKJXT010000342.1:0-3130 GCA_046716205.1 Actinomycetota bacterium | reverse complement strand
CCAGGTGTCCTTCGTAGCCTTCCACCTCGATGTTCTCGGAAGCGGTGGTCTTCGATGCCTTCGGCATGATGTGGTCTCCTCTGCTGTTGGTTCAGCGTCGCGCGCCGGCGACTGCCGGCTTGATGTTCTGGTTGCCTCGGAAGACGTTGTCGGGGTCGAACTGTTTCTTGATCTCGGCCAGGCGTTCGTAGTTGTCCTTGCCGAACCCCGACATCACGCGGTCGTGGCCTTCGCTGTCGAAGTTGAGATAAGCGCCTCCGGTTGAGAACGGCTTCAGTTCGGCGCACGCCGCGCGCGCCCACGCGATGTTCGTCTCATCGTCGGCTGCGTTCTCCCACAGCCCGAGCGGATGCATCACCCACAGCGTCTCTCGACCCTGCTGCGGTGACGTGTCGGCGCCGCGAGCGACGGCACCGCCCCACGGAAACATAAGGAACTGCGTCGGCGTCGGCGAGGGTGTCGCGAGGCCGCGCGCGCAGAAGAGGTCGATGACCTCATCGCTGAGCTCCTCGAGATGCTCGACTGACCAGTAGTTCCGGAAACCCGGTGGATCGTCGAGCATCGATTGGAATTCTGGGTATGGCACCGGGAAGCCGACGGCGACGAGCGGCTCCTCGAACCCAAGGAGCTCCGCGGCGAGCGCGTTGCCCTCCGCCTCGGTTCCGATGAAGGTGATGACCACCGCGGCAACCAAGGTGCCCTGCACGTCTTCGGGCACGAACGGCGCCGGTGGCGCGGTCAGGAATCCGAACCCACCGCCGAGTGCCTCGGGTGCGGTCGCCACGAACTCGCGGTACTTGCGCAGGATGGCCGGGCCCTTCTTCGGGTCCCACATGATCAGCGCGGCATAGAAGTCCGTCAGCGGGTGAAGCTTGAACGTGAACTCGACGGCGATGCCGAAGTTCCCGCCGCCGCCGTGCAGCGCCCAGAACAGGTCGGGGTTCTCCTTCTCGTTCGCGGTGACGAGCGAACCGTCGGCCGTGACGAGCTTGACCTCCAGGAGGTTGTCCGCCGCCAGCCCGAACGCGCGCTCGACCCATCCGCTCCCGCCGCCCAGCGTCAGCCCCGCGACGCCGGTCGTGGAAACGCGGCCGCCGGTCGTCGCGAGCCCGTGCTCCTGTGTTGCGGCGTCGACGGCGGCCCATTGCGCGCCTCCGCCGACAACGGCCGTACGTGCCTTCGGGTCGACGGAAACCGAGCTCAGAGCGCGCATGTCGATCACGAGGCCGTCGGTCAGCGCGGCGCCGGTAACGCCGTGGCCGCCGGAACGGACGCCGACCGATAGATCGTTGGCGCGCGCGAACGCGAGCGCCGCTTGGACGTCGGCGACCGTCGCGACCTTGGCGATGACCTGTGGTCGCTTGTCGACCATCGCGTTGAACAGCGTGCGCGCCTCGTCGTAGCCCGCGTCCTTCGGGCTGAGCAGCTCGCCCGAGAACGAGTCGCGAAGAGATCCCAGATCAACCATGATGGCCCCCTTTTGACGTGCCCGTGACCTTACGCCCCCAGCGGTGCCCGACGCTATTGTTCTGCTGTGCCGAAGGAGACGGAGTTCCACGCTGCTGTCTCGCGAGCCTTGGCGCGCGTTACATCCCACGTCCTCACCCTCGATGAGACCTCATCGACCAACGACGACGCGCGCCGGCTCGCACGCGAAGGCGCGCCGCATCTCGCCACCGTCGTGGCGGATAGCCAAACGTCCGGCCGCGGGAGGCTCGGGCGCGCCTGGGTCGCCGTTCCCCGCACGAGCCTGCTCATGTCGTGGGTAGCGCGACCCGAGCTCGCCGTCGACCGATGGCCGCTGCTGCCGTTGCTCGCAGGTGTTGCGGCCGTCGGTGCCGTCCGCGCGCGGACGAGTGTCGAGGCCGTCCTGAAGTGGCCGAACGACCTGTTGGTGGGGGACCGCAAGCTCGGCGGCATCCTTGTGGAGGCCGAGCCTCCATCCTTCGCGATCGTCGGTGTGGGGATCAACGTGAGCCAGACTTCGTTCCCCGACGGTCTTCCCGCTACCAGCATCGCGCTCGAGGACGGCCTCCGACTCGACCGCGCGGATCTGGCGCTCGCGGTGCTCAAGCGGTTCGCCCAGGCGCTGAGCGATATCCCCGCGGCGATGGAAACCTACCGGGAGCTCTGCTCGACCGTCGGGCGCGCCGTCCGGATCGAACGTTCCGATGGAGAGTCGTTCGAGGGGGAGGCGCAGGCGGTCGCCGAGGACGGGGCGCTGATCGTCTCCGGTCGCCGTGTTTCCGCCGGTGATGTCGTGCATCTGCGCGCCGTGCTATAGATGCCCGAGTCTGCGGGGGGCCCGGAAGCATGGACTGGCAAGCGTTCCTTTACGAGCGCCCGATCGGCGTCATCGCGACCGTGTCCGAGACGGGTCTTCCGCACGCAGTCCCCGTCGAGGTCTACGTCGCCGACGGCAAGGTGTACTGCTGGTGTCGCCGCACCTCGCTCAAGGCGCGCAACGTGGCGGCGACCGGCGTCGCTGCGCTCACCGCGTACAAGGGGCATACTCGGACGCTGGTCCGGGGACCGGCTCGGTTGCTCGACAAAGATGACGCTGGATACCTATCGATCACGCGCGGGTTCCTCGATAAGTATCAGCGCGAGGAGACTTACGGCAATGATTGTCTCATCGAGATCATGCCCGAGAAGGTGGTAGCGGGATGAACGAGCCTCCCAACGCAGTCATCTCGATCCGGCGCGCCCAGCCCGAAGAAGCCCAGCTGCTGACCGACCTGGCGCTGCGATCGAAGGCGAGCTGGGGCTACGACGAGGACTTCATCGAGCGCTGCCACGACGTGCTCGAGATCACCGCCGACGAGATCCATCGCTTCCCGGTCTTCGCCGCCACGATCGACGACGTCGTCTGCGGCTACTACGCGATGGCGGTCGAGCCGCCGGAGTCGCTGCTGTTGGCGTTGTTCGTGGACCCCGACCGGCTACGCCAGGGGCTCGGCTTCAGGCTGTTCAGCCACGCGACCGCGACCGCGCGCGCGATCGGGTGCACATCCACGCGCATCGAGTCCGACCCCAACGCAGAAGCCTTCTACATCCGCATGGGCGCGCGACGGATCGGGGAGATCGCCTCCGACGTCGAGCCGGGCCGGATGCTTCCGCTACTGGAGTA
>JBKJXT010000341.1:0-2739 GCA_046716205.1 Actinomycetota bacterium | reverse complement strand
TGCGTGCACTCCCGGCTGTTCAGCCAGTGGCCGATGGTTGAAAGCGGCGACGGGTGCGTGATCGTCGGCAACGCCGACAACGAGTGCAGCTTCAAGGGCGGCGGCAACGTCGGCACCGCGGGCATCCCGCCCGTGCCACCGAACTCCACTCCGGTCGACCTCGGTGGCTACGTCGCCGCAGCCCAGAACTGGGCGATCTACGTCGCCAACGGGACCGGGTCTCGGGTCTTGTACGGGTCCTCTCTGGGCTCGCCGCCGGGCGGCATCGTGACCTACCTCGCCGGCACGCGCTACTACGCATGCGTGGGAACGGTGAACACCACCAAGGTGCCGGCCAGCGCGTGCACGTCGGGTCCGGGCGCGCTGGCGGCACTGCACATCTAGCTCGACCTGGGGTTCGGCTGTTCCTGTTTGTCCAGGAAGTGTAGATTCTTCCAGACAACGTCTGGGGGGCAGCTTATGAAGATCACGTCTGGGGTTCCGCGCGCGCTGCGCGCTTTGGGTGCGGGCGCGCTGACGTGCCTGCTGGTGATCGGGGTCGCTTCACCGGCGGCGGCGACCCACGTCGCGCCGGAGGCGATCGCGGGCGGCACCAACCCGAAGTGCCCCGACCTCGAAGGCTCGGGGCAGAGCTGGATCGAGCTCAAGGTCGACCCGAACACCGACGGGCAGTACTCCGACGGGACGCTGACCGTCGTGATCGAGGACACAACCAACGACAAGACCTTCAGCTGGAGCTCGAACATCGGCGTCGACGCGGTGTTCGTGAAAGCCGGCAGCGCCGGCTCGAACCTGTACCGCTACGACGATCCCGCAGTGACGAGCGATCCCGGCGAGGAGACGGCCGATACGGGGCTCGGGTCTCCGGGCGAGGGTACCTCCAACGGGATCAGCCACATCGTGTTCTGCTACGACACCGGATCGACGCCGTCGAACACGCCTTCCGTGTCGATCTCGCCCACCAGGTCGCTGTCCTCGACCTCGACGCCGGTCACCAGCGTGCTCCCGACGCGGTTCAGGAAGGCGGGGGACACGCGCACGCTGGCGGCCTCGGGACCCGAGGGATTGGGGGTCGTCTTCGCGCTCGGACTCCTGTTCGCCGGTCTCGGGTTCGGACTCGCGGCACTGGGCAACCCGCGTGCTCGCCGGACCTAGGTCGCGGTAGCGGTCCTCGCGTAGATCGCGACGTGCCGCGCGGCTGCTCGCCCCCGCCTGCATAGGATGCACGGATGCGGCGATTGTCGATCGCGGGGCTGGTTGCGTTGCTCGCGACGGCGGGGGTCACGCACTTCCTGAGACCCGACCTCTACCTGAAGATCGTCCCGCGGTGGGTGCCGGCGCCCGAAGCGGTGGTGTTCTGGAGCGGTGTGATGGAGCTGGGGCTGGCGGCCGGGTTGGCGCACCCGCGGACCCGGCGCGCCTCCGCCTGGGCGACGATCGTATTCCTCGCGGCGGTGTACCCGGCGAACGTGCAACATGCGCTGGATGCGCGAGAGGGAACGACCGAGTACTGGGCCACGCGTGCGCGCCTTCCGATCCAACCGGTGTTGATGTGGTGGGCATATCGGATCGGACGGAGGGTCGCGCAGTACCCTTCGGGCCCATGGACATCGACGGACTGATCGACGAGCACGTCGCTCCCCTGCTCGACCACTCGGCGAAGGGGATCGTCGTCGGTGTGCTGCATCAGGGCGCGCGCACGGTTCGCGCCCTGGGAGCGGCGCGCGCCGACGGGCGGTTCGACATCGGCTCGGTGACCAAGACGTTCACCGGATTGTTACTGGCGGAGATGGCCGAGCGCGGCGAGGTCAGCGTCGATGATCCGATCGAGCGCTACCTGCCCGAGGGCGCGCACGCGCCGCACGAGGGCGACCGGCACATCACGCTCCTCGATCTCGTCACGCACAGCTCTGGACTGCCGCGCCTGTCGCCCGGTGAGTTGGAGCGCGGGGAAGCACACATGGAGGACCCGTACCGTGATGACACGCCAGAGGCCCTCTTCGCAGATCTGGCGACGATAGAGCTGGCCGCGCCGATCGGAACCACGGCGGCCTATTCGAACTTCGGCTTCTCGCTGTTGGGAACGCTGCTTGGGCGGGCTGTCGGGAGGGATTACGCGACAGCTCTGCGCGAGCGCGTCCTGGCTCCACTGGGACTGGGAGACACATCCGTCGGCCCGGTCGCCGACCAACGCAAGGTTCAGGGACACTACGAGGGCGCGCTTGTCGGCGACTGGACGGAGCCTTCGCCCGGCGCCGGCGGGATCTGGTCCACCGCAGATGGCGTGCTCACCTATCTCTCGTCATTGATGGCGGCAGCGACACCTGCGGCTAGGCGCGCGCAGACGAACGTGCGCGAGTTCAGCGCAGGGCGCGCGATCGCGTACGCGTGGATCGAAGCTGCCGCTCCTCGCTCACACGTGCTCTGGCACAACGGCGCGACTGCTGGATTCAAGAGCATGGCGATGTTCGAACGCGGCGGCTCCACCGCTGCGGTCGGGCTTGCGAACTTCGGACCTCAAGAGAACGAGCAGTCGCTGGATGGAGCGGTCGCGGCATTGATGACATCGCTCGTCACGGTGTGAGCATCCCTCGCACCTGCCCTGACAAAACTCTTTGAAGTAATTCGGACGATCCTGTCATCGGGGGATGACATTGTCGGTCGCATCCCTTATACTCGAACACATGTTCGCTCCGGTGATGGATGACGCAGACGCGGCGCTCGCGCAGATCGAAGATG
>JBKJXT010000340.1:0-4608 GCA_046716205.1 Actinomycetota bacterium | reverse complement strand
CCGGTCGGCCACCCGTTGCCGACGCCGACCTGCTGCGCCGCGTCACCGCTCCGGTGCTGCTGCTCGCCCACGAGAACGACCCGGTCCACGATGCGAGCAACGCTCGGCGGCTCGCCTCGCTGCTGCCGAACGCGCGCTTGGAGATCTGGCCCGACACGCTCGCGATGTACGACGACCTCGATGCGTTCGCGCGCCTGATCGGCGAGTTCCTCGGGGCATGAGCTTCCCGAACGCGCGGTGGATCTGGCAGCAGGGCGCGCCCCGCGACGCCGACGTCTTCATATTCGCGCGCCGCACCTTCGTCGTCGCGCACGGCCCGGCGCGCATCCACATCACCTGCGACGGCCGGTACGCGCTCTGCCTCGACGGCCGCAAGCTTGGCCGCGGTCCCGTCCGCAGCGAGCCGCGCGATCTGGCCTACGACTCCTACGACGTCGAGCTGGAACCGGGCGCGCACGTCCTCGGCGTGCTCGCGCGGCACTACGGACGCCCGACCCTGTACTGGAAACCGGGCGCAACCGCGAGCGGCGGGATCCTGGTGGAGGTCGAGGACATCGTCGCGACTGATCGAGCGTGGCGGATGCTGCGCGCGCCATACCTGCCCCAACCGCCGAGCATCTTCCCCGGCGAAGGCCCGCCCGACCCCGAGGTCATCGACGGGCGCGCCTGGCCGTGGGGCTGGCTCTCGCCGGACTTCGACGACGGCGCGTGGGATGAAGCGATCGAGATCGAAGGCCCGTCGCCGGCACCGCGGCCAGTGCCGCTGCTGCACGAGCGCGTGCTCGAGATGGGAGAGTTGACGCTGCAAGGCGGAGAGGCGCGAACGCTCGACCTCGGCACGATCACCAACGCCCACGTCGAGCTCGACGTGGACGCCGCACCCGGCACGGTGGTCGAGGTCCGCGCCGGCGAGGAGATCCGCGACGACGAGGTCTTGCTCGACGTGCGCGACTGGACTCTGCGCGCGATCGCCGCCGGCGTGCCCGGCGAACACCACACCGGCTTCGAGCCGATCGGGTTCCGGTACCTGCGCGTGTCGGCGGACGCGTCCGCCCGCGTCGCGATCCGCGCCCGCGAGCGCACGTTGCCCCGCGAGCCCGGCGCTACCTTCGAGTGCAGCGATCCACAGCTGAACGCGATCTGGGAAGCCGGCGCGCGCACGCTCGAGCTGTGCACGACCGACGCCTACATCGACTGCCCCAGCCGCGAGCAGCGCGCGTGGCTGGGAGACGACTACGTGAACACGCTCATCTCGCTGACCTCGAACCCCGATCTCTCGATGGTCCTGCGCGACCTGCGGATGCACGCCGCCGGACAACGCGCCGACGGTCTCCTTCCGATGGTAGCCGCCGGCGACTTCACCGATCGCGCGCACACGCTCCCCGACGGGTCGCTGCTGTGGGTCGCAACGCTCGCTCGTGTGTACGAGCACACCGGCGACGTGGCGCTCGTGGCGGAGTTGCTCCCCGTCGCGCGACGGATCCTTGACCGCTTCGAATCGATGCGCGCCGCCGACGGATTGATAGCCGGGTTCAAGCACGGTCTCGAAGGCTGGGTCTTCATCGACTGGGCGCAGATCGAGCGCGGCGATCACATCGCGACGCTCGACGCGATGTATGCAATGGCGCTGCGCGACGGCGCGAGCCTGTATGGAGCGCTGGGCGGGGGGGATGAAGCGCTGGGCGCGGAGACTGAAGCGTTGGGCGCGGAGGCGGCCGAGCTGCGCGCGCGCCACGCCGCGACCGCCGCCGCCTTCGAGCGCTACTGGGACCCTTCGCGCGGATGCTACGTCGACGCAGCATGGCTCGACGGCCGCGTCGGGCGTCGGGTCAGTCAACACGCCAACAGCGCAGCGATCTGCGCCGCGCTGGTGCAGCCCGAACGCGCAGCGGGCATCGTCGAGCGCATCACCGACCCGCGACGCCTCAAACGCACCCTCACCCCCGGAGACGGCGGCACCTTCGCCGAGCGACTGAACCGACAGTGGGAGCACCCGCCGGACTTCGACGACGAGCACGACGTCGTGCTAGCGCAGCCGTTCTTCACGCACTTCCTGCATCGCGCGCTGGTGGTCGCCGGCCGCCACGACCTGCTGGTGCCTTCGATCCAACGATGGAGCGAGATGGTCGCGCGCAACGGGCTCGTCGAGGAGTACTGGGATGCGCTCCCCGGCTTGGGCAGCCGCTGTCATTCATGGGCCGGCACGCCGACCTACGACCTCGTCGCGAACGTACTGGGGGTGCGCGCAGCCGCGCCGGGGTGGTCCGCCGTGACCGTCGAGCCGCACCTCGGCGAGCTGGCGTGGGCGCAAGCGAGCGTGCCGACGCCGCGCGGGTTCGTGCGTGTGCGCGCCGAGCGCGGGCAGACGCCCTCGATCGAGCTGCCGCCGGGGATGACGCTACGGAACAGCTAGCTCGACGAAGCGCGGCCGGTAGATCGAGATGTCCGCGTACAGCGCCGCGCCGTCGGTCGTGTTCACGTTGTAGGTGACGAGCAGGGTGTCTTCGTCGCTGAACTCCGGGTGCGCCTTCGCGTTGTAGGTGAACGTAGAGCCGGTCGCCTCCGGCGTCCGGTAAACCGCCTCCGGCGTGCTCCACGGTCCTTGCGGCAGCACCGACGTCGCGGTGACGACCTGCGACCCAGCCTGTGCGACCAGAAGGTAGCGCTCGCCGACGCGGTGGATGCTCAGCTCGTTGGAGATGCCACCCGCAAGGCGCGCCGACAACAACGGGTTGTCGCTCCACTCACTGCCCGTCCAGAACTCCCACGGGCCGGCGACCTCGCCCGCAACCGCGCGCGCGACATGGAGGTACTTCTCGACGTGCAGATCCTCTACCCCGTAGACGTAGACGAAGCCGCCTTCCTCCAGCACGGCGTTGCCGTAGGTGACGGGCCCGGAGCCCACCGCCGGGATGAACCCGTACGGGAGGTGCTCGATATCCAGAACGGTGAAGTCCGACAGCGACAAGGTCGCAAGGTCGGTCGCAACCTGCTGGAACCCGAAAGGCACCGGTGCCGACACGAACCGGTACACGAAGACCTTGAGCGTGCCGTCCTCGACGGTGCCGTCTCCCAGCCAGTAATAGCCGCCGGGCGGTGAGGGCTGGATGGCGGCGAGCGCGACCGAGTGCGAGTCGTCCCACCGCGTCGTCAGCGAGGTGCCGTCCTGCACGACGATCGAGTTGTTGATGAACTTGGCGCTGGAGGGACGCGAGCCGTCGGAGTTGACCGGCCCGAGGAAAGTGTCGGAGAACAGCCACGCGATCCGCCCGTCGGGCAGCGGGACCGAGTACGCGCCGTCCCCACCGGTCCAGCCAGCTGCGCTGTTGCCGTAGGCGCGGAACATCTCCGCGAGCTCGGCGGCGGTCTGCGATGCGGCCGCAGGCAGCGTCGCGAGCACCGTCGCGAGCGCAACGGCCAGGATCATCAGGCGCTTCATCACCTGGGCTGGGTTCGCCTCCCGGGGTCCCGAGCCCTGCACGGGGTTCGCTTCGTCCGCTTCGCTAGGATGCGCGCCCACGCGCGAGGGGGAAGCATGAGTGGTCTCGATAGGTGCTCGGTGCTGGCCGAGGGGCTCGACCACCCGGAAGGTCTCTGCGTGACGCGCGAGGGCGCGCTCTACGCAGGGGGCGAGGGCGGCCAGGTCTATCTCGTCGATGAGGACAGCGGCACCGTGGCCGAGGTCGCCAACACCGGCGGGTTCGTCCTGGGGATGTGCGCCGACGCACGCGGTTCGCTGTACTGCTGCGACGTCGGACGGCGGGCCGTGCTGCGCGTGGACCCTGCGACGGGCTCAGTCGAGGTCTACTCCACCGGGACAACCGAGCGACCGATGGTCAACCCCAACTGGCCGGCGTTCGCGCCCGACGGAACCCTGTACGTCACCGACTCCGGCGGCTGGATGCGCAACGACGGCTGCATCTTCCGGATCGCGCCGGACGGCAAGACCGAGTTGTGGACGGAAGTCTCCACAGGCTTCCCGAACGGGTGCTGCCTCACCGAGGACGGCACCGCGCTGTACGTGCTGGAGTCGACGACGCCGGCGCTCGTCCGCATCCCGCTCGACGATCCGCAGCGCCGCGAGGTCGTCGCGTCGCTGAACGGCGTCCCGGACGGGTGCGCGCTGGACACCGAAGGCCGCATCTACATCTGCTACTACCGACCCGATCGGATCGAGCGCATCTCCCCCGACGGCAGCATCGAGACGCTGGCGGAAGATCCGCAGGGCACGCTGCTGTCCGCGCCGACCAACGGCGTCTGGATCGGCAGCGCGCGCGACCGCATGGTCGTCGGCAACCTGGGACGCTGGCACCTCACCGTGTGCGAGTGGGGCGCGACCGGGATCCCGTTGAACTATCCGGAGTTGCCGTGAGCGCGCTCACCGGCAAGGCGGCGATCGTCCCCGGCGCCGCCAAGGGCATCGGCCACGCGATCGCGCAGATGCTCGCCGCGCACGGCGCGCAGGTCGCCGTGGTCGATCGTGACGCGAACACCTCCCACGTCGGCGACGGGATCGCTGTGCAGGCAGACGTCTCGCGTAACGATGATTGCGAACACGCCGTCGCCCGCGCGCACAAGACGTTCGGCCGGCTCGACATCCTCGTCAAC
>JBKJXT010000339.1:0-4309 GCA_046716205.1 Actinomycetota bacterium | reverse complement strand
GCCCCCCGGGCGCCCCGTCGACGGCTTCGACGACCTCGTAGCCTTCGAGATGCAGGTTCACGCGGCACATCAACCTGATGTCCGCCTGATCGTCCACGATGAGGATCCGCTTGGCGCTTGGTCTGGTAGTCACGGACGAAGCATGCGACATTGGACGAAGGTGCACCATTAGCACGTCGTGTCATTTCGAGTAGTACGAAATGACTGCTCCCGTGCGCATCCACGAACCAGACGCGAAGCGGATACCTACTCCCACCAGGCGCGCAACCATGAACGCGCCCAGCGCGAGCCACAGCCACGACAACGTGCCGCCGACTGCCAGAACCGCCAGCGCGCCGGGGATGAGAACGACGGCGCCGGCGCTCGCCATCGCGATCGCCAGGAACCGCACATCTCCTGCGCCGATGAGCACGCCGTCCAGGACGAACACCACGGCGTTCAGCGGCTGCATGGCCGCCACGATCAGCAGGACGTCGGAGATGGCGGCGCGCACGGCGGGATCCTCGATGAACGCGGACGCGATCGCCCCCCGGGACGCCGCGATGATCGCCAGGAACAGCATGCCGACCACGACACCCCAGCCGATCATCCGGCGCGCGGCCGCGCGCGCTTCGTCTGCGGCGCCCGCGCCCAGGTAGGTCCCGACCATCGCCTGAGCGGCGATCGCGATGGCGTCGAGCACGAGAGCGAGGAATATCCAGACCTGGAACGCGACCTGATGCGCGGCGACCGCCGCCGCGTTGATCCGAGTCGCGACGCCGGCCACGACGGCGAAGGACACCAGCAGGGAGCCCGTGCGCACGATCAGATGGATCCCGACGCGGACGCTCGCGCGCACGGCCGCGCGGTGCGCGCGGAACGGCTCCCCCGCCGCACGCGCGGCGCGCACCATCAGCCACACGAACACCACGGCGGCGCCGGTCTGCGCGATCACCGTCGCCCATGCAGACCCCGCGATGCCCATATCGAGGCCGAAGACGAGCCACAGCTCGATCACGAGGTTCGCCGCGTTCGCGATCAGGGCGATGACGAGCGGGGATCGCGTGTCGCGCACGCCGCGGAGGTAGCCCATCCCGGCGAGGGCGATCAGGACCGCCGGCGCGCCCAATGCGCTGATCGAGAGGTAGGTCTGCGCGTTCACCGCGACGTCCCCACGCGCGCCGAGCATCGCCACGGCCGGCCGCGCCAGCGCGTACCCGATCAGCGCGAGCACCGCGCCGATCCCGGCCCCGAGCCACATCGCGCTCACCCCGGCGCGCACCGCGTCCGTCCGCGCGCCGGCGCCGCGAGCGCGCGCGACCGCAGCTGTGGTCCCGTAGGCCAGGAAGTTGAAGATCACGAACCCGGTCGCGAGCAGCGTTGACGCGACGCCGAGACCTGCGAGCGGGATCGTGCCGAGGCGCCCGACGATCGCGGTGTCGACGAGCAGGTACAGGGGCTCGGCAGCGAGCGCGCCGAGCGCGGGTGCGCCCAGGCGCAGGATCTCGCGGTCGTAGGGCGAGGACGTGAACCGCGCGCGCCGGATGCCTTTCATCGAGCGCGGATGCTATCGACTATCCTGCGCCCACTATGGCGCGATCCACCTCTATCTCCGTCGAGCGTTTCACGCTCCCCAACGGGCTCCGCGTCGTGCTGAGTCCGGACAAGATGTCTTCGGGCATCTTCGTCGGCTGTTACTACGACGTCGGCTTCCGCAGCGAGCCCGAAGGCAGGACGGGGTTCGCGCATCTGTTCGAGCATCTCATGTTCCAAGGCTCGGTGAATCTCGAGAAAGGGATGCACGACACCCTAACGACCGGCAACGGCGGCGTGAACAACGGCTCGACCCGCAACGACTTCACGAACTACTTCGAGCTGATGCCGTCGAACGCACTCGAGCTGTCGCTGTTCCTAGAAGCGGACCGCATGCGCGGGCTGCGGCTCACACCCGAGAGCATGCAGAACCAGGTCGACGTGGTGAAGGAAGAGATCCGCGTGAACGTTCATAACCAGCCCTACGGCGGGTTCCCGTGGCTGTTCCTGCCGATGGCGATGTTCGACACGTTCCCCAACGCGCACGACGCCTACGGTGACTTCGCCGACCTCGACGCCGCGACACTCGACGACGTCGCGGCATTCTTCGAACGCTACTACGCGCCGGGGAACTGCGTGCTGACCGTCGTCGGCGACATCGACGTGAAGAAGACGACCGCGATGGTGGAGCGCCAGTTCGGCGAGATCCCGGCGCGCGACGTGCCGCCGACAGTGGACGCGTCGGAGCCGGTTCCCACCAAGGAGATGCGAACCGTCCGCGTCGATCAGCATGCGCCGCAACCGGCGTTCGCGATCGGCTACCGGACGCCCGACCCGATCACCGAGTTCGACGATTATTGCGCCCTGATCCTGCTGACCTCGGTGCTGGCCGACGGGGAGGCATCGCGCCTGTTCCAACGGCTCATCAAGAAGGACCGCAGTGCGAGCCACGTTAGCGGCGCCGTCGGTCTCGTCGCCGACGCGTTCGAGGTGCGCGGGCCGTCGATGCTCCGCCTCGGCGCGTTCTACCCCGGCGCGCCGAACGCGCAGCCGTTGATCGACGCTATCGACGAGGAGGTCGCTCGCGTCGCCGACGGGATAGACACCGATGAGCTTGAGCGCTTCCGCAACGCCTGGCTGGCTGATTTCCTCGGCCAGGCGGACGGACTGATGAACCGCGGCATGATGCTCGCCGCGCTCGAGCAGCAGCGCGGGCGCGCCGAGGTCATCAACGAGATCCCCGCCGTGATGGGGCGTGTCACGGCCGCCGACATCGCGCGCGTCGCAGGGACGTGGCTACGTCCCGATTCGCGCGCCGTCCTCGAGATCCATCCTGGAGGGAGCGCATGAGCACCGTCGAGCTGCAGATCCCGGCGGTCGGGAAGGCGCGTCCGCTCAAGATCCCGACCATCGAGGAACAGACCCTGCGCAACGGGCTCCGCGTGATCGCGGTACGCCGGCCGACGGTTCCGCGTGTCGAGGCGCGCCTGCGGATCCCCGCCGGTCACCTCTACGACCGCGGCGACGGCGCCCGCGGGCGTCTGGTCGGCGAGACGATGACCTCCGGGACTCGGTCACGCTCGGCCTTCGACATAGCGCAGGAGCTCCAGCGCCTGGGCGCGAGCCTCGACGCGGGCACCGACGCGGACTCCCTGCACGTGCGAGGCGGCGCGCTGTCTGCGAGCCTGGGCGGCTTGCTCGAGCTGATGGCCGAGGTCGTCGTGGAGCCCGCCTTCACCACCGACGAGGTCGCCATCGCGCGCGATCGCGTCGCGCAAGAGATCCTCATCCGCCGCAGCCAGCCCGCCGGTATCGCCGCAGAGGCGACCGCCCGCCGTGCGTTCGGGCGCCACCGCTACGGCAGACCGCTTCCCTCGCCGGAGGCCGTTCGCCGGATCGGCTCGAACCCGCTTCGCGCGTTCCACACCGAGCGCGTGATCCCGCGCGGCTCCACACTCGTGTTGGTCGGCGATCTGCAGCCGGCGAAGGCGATCGATCTCGTCGCCGCGGCGTTCGCGTCGTGGAAGAAGCGACCCACCGGCGACCGGCCAGCCGCGCCCCCCGCGATCCAGCGAGGGCTGCCGACGTTGATCGTCGACCGGCCGGGCTCGGTGCAGACGAGCATCCGGATGGCCGGCCCGGGTCTGCCACGCAGGGACCCGAGCTACCTCTCGCTCTCACTGGCGAACTTGATCTACGGCGGATACTTCAGCTCGCGCCTGGTGAAGAACATCCGCGAGGACAAGGGTTACACCTACTCCCCTGGAACCGCGATCGAGCACAAGCTGCTCGCGTCGACGTTCGTCACCGCAGCCGACGTCGGCCGGGACGTCACGGCGGCGTCGCTGGTCGAGATCCGTTACGAGCTCGGCCGCATGGTGTCGCTGCCCGTTCCCCAGGAGGAGCTGGACGCGGCGCGCCGCTACCTCGCGGGGATCACGATGCTGCAGGTGCAGACGCAGTCGGGACTCGCTGCAGCGATCGACGGGTTCGTCGCGTCGGGACTGCCCGTCGATTACCTCAAAGGCTTCAACGCCGCGCTCGAGGCGGTAACGGCCGAGGACGTGCAGGCGATGAGCGTCGCAACCTTCTCGCCGAAGCAGCTGATCACCGTGCTCGTCGGCGACGCCGAGAAGATCCGCCCGTCGGTGGAGCTGCTCGACGACGTCGAGGTGATCGCGCCTCTGTAGCGCCGGGCCGCCTCCAGCCGACCGCCGCAACCGCGCGCCGAACCCCCACTCCGTCCCGCACTCTGTTCTCATACGGGATAGGGCTCATATATGAGCCCTATCCCGTA